>NZ_JBQTCJ010000017.1:0-71404 GCF_052380005.1 Salinarimonas sp. NSM | reverse complement strand
CTGATCTGTCAACCATTCATCCGGTCAGATCTGTCAACCCTTTATCCGCTGGACATGGGGGGCGTTCAGGACGATCTCGCGGTGAATGCGGCCCACGCCGCCTTCCGAGGATCTCTTCGTGAACGGAACGGTACGGAAGGCCATCGGCGGCGCCGAGCCTCGATCGAGATCGCAGGTCGCGCCGAGCGGTCGCCTGGTGTCCTGCATCCGCGTCACGATCGTCCTGCACGCCCCACACCCCCGACCCCTCTCCACGAGGGAGAGGGGAGACCCAGCGCGGCCTTCATCCGCGGAGTGCGGCATGATCTCGCCCATCGTCGCGCGTCTGCGTCTCGCTTCGCTTTCCCGACCGCTCGCACGGTCAGCCGACCCGAATCTTCCGGACACGCCATGACCCGAGACCGCCGCCTCACCCTCGCCCGACCCGACCTCGCCGACGCCGCCCTCCAGGGCGTCGTCCGCGCCGTGCGCTACGTCGCGCCGACGCGACGGCGTGTGCGCGCCCCGCTCGTCGACCTGCGGCCGCAGCCGCGGCTCGACGCGGGCATCGACACGCAGGCGCTGATGGGGGAGGCGGTGGACGTGCTCGACGTCGACGACGAGGGCTTCGCCTACGGGCGCCTCGTGCGGGACGGCTATGTCGGCTGGCTCTCGGCGGATGCGCTCGCCGACCCGGAGCCGGCGCCGACGCATCGCGTCGCGGCGCTGCGCACCTTTCTCTATCCCGGCCCTTCCATGAAGCTGCCGGTCGCAGGCTGGCTGAGCCTCGGCGCGGACGTGACCATCGCGGAGATCCGCGGCGACTTCGGGCAGGTGCCCGGCGCCGGCTGGCTCTACATGCCCCACCTCGCCGCGGGCGACGCCTCCCCCGAGCCGGACTTCGTGGCCGTGGCGGAGCGCTTCCTCCACACGCCCTATCTCTGGGGCGGCGTCTCGAGCCTCGGGCTCGATTGCTCGGGCCTGGTCCGCGCCGCGCTCCACGCGGCGGGCCGTGCCTGCCCGCGCGACACCGACATGCAGGAGGCGGCGCTCGGCGAGGTGCTGCCCGAGGGCATGCCGCTCGCGCGAGGCGACCTCGTCTTCTGGAAGGGCCATGTCGGCATCATGCGCGACCCGGAGACCCTGCTCCACGCCAACGGCCACCACATGATGGTGGCGAGCGAGCCCCTCGCCGAGGCCCGCGCGCGCATTCTCGAGAAGAGCTTCGGCCCGTTGACACGGATCGCGCGTCTCTGCTGACGCGCGAAGGCCCGCCGCGCGCCGCGCGACGGGCCTCCCGTGATCGCGATCGGTCGGGCCTCTCTCAGCCCACGTTCACGCCGTGGTGCTTGGCGAGCGGGCCGAGGCCGCCGGCGAAGCCCTGGCCGACGGCCTTGAACTTCCACTCGTCGCCGTGGCGGTACACCTCGCCGAAGATCATCGCCGTCTCGACGGAGGCGTCCTCGGAGAGGTCGTAGCGCGCGATCTCGGCGCCGCCGGCCGCGTTCACGACGCGGATGAAGGCGTTCGAGACCTGGCCGAAGCTCTGCTTGCGGCTCTCGCCCTCGTGGATGGTCACCGAGAAGACGAGCTTCTTCACGTCGGCGGGCACCTTCGAGAGGTCGACCTTGACCTGCTCGTCGTCGCCCTCGCCCGCGCCGGAGCGGTTGTCGCCGGTGTGCTCGACCGAGCCGTCGCCGCCGATCTTGTTGTTGTAGAAGATGAAGTCCTGGTCGGTGCGGACCTTGCCGTCCTCCTTCACCAGGAACACGCTCGCGTCGAGGTCGAACTCGGCGCCGTCCGTGGCGCGCGGATCCCAGCCCAGGCCGACGATGACGTTCGTCAGGCCGGGAGCCTCCTTGGAGAGGGATACGTTGCCGCCCTTCGAGAGAGAAACACCCATTGTCGTCTCCTTCCGATGTTGCGCGGCCCGCCGCCGGGCCGCTTCGTGATGGAACGCGTCGGATCGGGATCAGGCGAAGAGGAGATCCTGATACGAATAGACGATGAAGGCGAGATACGCGACCAGCATGGCGATGCCCATGGGCCGGCCGATCTTCGAGACCGTGAGCATCCACGCGGCGAACGCGAAGGTCACGCCCGCCATCACCCACATGTCGAGATCGACGAGGGTCTCGTCGATGACGAGCGGCTTGATCATGGCGGTGATGCCGACGATCGAGAGGATGTTGAACAGGTTCGAGCCGACGATGTTGCCGATGATCATGTTCGTCTGGCGCTTGAGCGCCGCGGCGAGGCAGGTCGACAGCTCCGGCAGCGAGGTGCCGATGGCGATGACGGTGAGGCCGATGATCGCCTCGGGAACGCCGATCGCGTTGCCCGCGGCGACCGCGCCCTGCACCAGCATCTCCGAGCCGACGACGAGCGCGACGAGGCCCGCGAGCAGGAAGCCCATCCCCTTGCCGACGGAGTCGATGCCCTTCTCCTCGATATCGTCGTCGTGCTCGTCCTCCTCGCCCGCGCCCGTGTCCTTCCAGTACTGGTAGGCGATGAAGGCGGCGAGGATCGCGAACATGCCGAAGCCCGCCCAGCGCGGCACGATGCCGTACAGCATCAGCGCGACGAGGATGACGGTCGCGACGAGCATCATGCTCATGTCGCGCAGGAGCTCCGACGGCTTGCCGTGCAGCGCGAAGACCACCGCCGTCGCGCCGATGATGAGCAGGATGTTGGCGATGTTCGAGCCGACGATGTTGCCGAGCGAGATGCCCGGGAAGCCGGTCAGGTTGGCGTTCACCGAAGTGAACAGCTCGGGCGCCGATGTGCCGAAGGCGACGATGGTCGCCCCGATGAAGAGCTTGGAGAGCCCCGCGCGCTCCGCGATGAACGCGGCGGCGTCGATCGTCCAGTCGCCCCCCTTGATCAGCAGGAAGAGGCCGAAGGCGATGGAGCCGAAGGCGAGCACCGCCAGTTGATAGTCACCGATCTCGTTCATGGACGCGCGGAGGCTCCGGGGGGTTGCGATGAGGCGGGGAGGGTAGGGTAGGCGGCTCGGGACGGGACCGCGGGCCGGCCCGCAACGCGTCGTCCCCGGCTCGGGGCCGGGGGCGACGGCGCGCCGCCCGCGCAGGCCCGATCAGAGATCGAAATCGGCGGGGTCGAGGGAGAGCTCGCGGGCGATGGTGCGCACCACGGCCTTCTCCTTGTCGTCGAAGTCGCCGTCGGAGGCGCCGATGGCGATGCACACGCGCACCATGACGCGGGCGGCGTCCGGCTTGTCGCGCAGCTTACCGACGTGCTTGAGCGCCTCGGCCTTGCCGATCTCGGCGTCGAACTCGAACTTGTCGGTGATCTTCTTGAAGAAGGCGATCACCTCCTCCAGCTTGAAGACCTTCAGCTCGTCCGAGTTCTCGATGTACTTCATCATCTTCTGCTTCTCGGACGAGGAGATGTCCCCGTCCGCGGCGGCCACGAGGGCGCAGCCCGCCACGACGGCCTCCATGAACTCCTTGTTCTTGAAGCGCGAGACCTCCGTCTGCAGCGCCGCGCGGGCCTTCGTCACGTTCGTCTTGAGCCAGTCGAGCACCATGGTCGTGGTCCTTCCCTCTTCGTGAATGGGCCGCGCCGCGGGTTCCGCGGTGCGGCGGGGCGAGGCGCGCCGGGTGCGGCGCGTCGTGCCTGGCGTCCTACTTCGATCCGCGCGTCCAGCGCATGCCCCAGCCGTAGGCCTCGTCCATCGGCTTGTGGTTCTGGAAGTACTTGACCTCGCGCGAGACCCGCATCTGCCCGCCGACGTTCTCGACGAGCGTCACGGCGCACATGCCCATGTTGGAGGTCTCGTCGAGACGTACCTCCACCGGTGGCTGGTCCGGCGCGAAGACGGTCACGACGCCGTCCGTCGCCGCCCAGTTCGGCGCGCCCTCGTAGATGAAGGCGTAGACCAGCACCCGGCGGATCTCGTCCCAGTGCCGGCCGTTGATGCGCAGCCACTCGCCGTCGGCGCTCTGGCCGGTGCGGTCGTCGGCGGAGAGCTGGACGTAAGGCGGGCCGTCGAAGTAGCCGAACGAGTCGCCCAGCGCCTGCACGGCGCCCTTGCGGCCGTCGGCGAGCTCGAACAGGCAGCCGAGGTCGAGGTCGACACCCTTGGGCTTGCCGAAGCCGAAGAAGCCGCCGCCGCCGGAGGGCGGGGCCTGGTTGCGGTTCCAGTTGAGGTTGATGCGCACCTCGCCGTAGCCGCCGGCCGCCTTCTTCGACAGGTCGATCGACTTGCGCTCCTTGGTGAGCGTCACCTTGGAGAGGTTGATCGACGGCGCCGCAGCGGATGCAGCATCGCTCTTCCCCGGGCTCGGCGCGCCCACGCGCGGCACGCTCGGCGGCCGGGCCGCGGGAGCCGGCGGCGGGGGCGGTGCGGGCTCCGGCTCGCCGTCCACCGAGACGCCGAAGCTCTCGGCGAGCGGCTTGAGGCCGCCGGCGAAGCCCTGGCCGACCGCGCGGAACTTCCATTGGCCATTGCGCAGGTAGAGCTCGCCCAGGATGAGCGCCGTCTCCACCATGCCCGCGGTGTCGACCGGATAGGTCACGACCGGGCTGCCGCCGTCGAGGACCGCCACCTCGAGCGAGGCGACCTGCGAGAACGACACCCCGCGCCCGGCGCCGTGGATCGTCGCCGTCACCGCGACCTTCTCGACGCCCGCCGGCATCGCGCCCAGCGCGACGGCGAACGTCGTCTCCTTGGCGCCGCCGTCGGCGGGGACGTTCTGGGCGGTGAGCCGCACGGCGCCGCCGGGCCCCTCCGGCTGGCCGTAGAACACCATGTCCGCGTCGCCCGAGACCTTGCCGCTCCCCTGCAGGAGGAAGGCGGAGACGTCGATCTCCGCCACGGCGCCGGACGGCGCGAAGCGCACCCGCACGACGGGTGCGCTGGCGTTCACCGGCGCGTTGGCGCCCTTCGTGAGCTGCGTCACGCTCTCACCCCCTCCGTTCTCGCCGCGTCGACGGCTGCGTCTCAGATATGAGCCGAGGCCGCCCCCGCAAGATCCTGGGCGGTGCGCCCGTTCGCCGGCGCGCCGATCGCCTTCATCGTCCACTCGCCCGAGGCGCGGCTCACCACCGCCATCACGACGCCCGTATGGGCGCCCTGCTCGGTGAGCGTGTAGCGGGCGATCTCCTTGCCGGCGCGCTCGTCGACGAGGCGGCAGAAGGCGTTCTCGACCTCGTTGAAGGTCTGGCCGCGGAAGGAGTTGACGGTGAAGACCAGCGTCTGGACCGCGGCGGGGAGGCGGGCGAGGTCGACCCCGATCGTCTCGTCGTCGCCGTCGCCCTCGCCGGTGAGGTTGTCGCCCGAGTGCACGATGGCGCCGTCGCCCGACTTGAGCTGGCGGAACCAGACGATGTCGACGAGCTGCCTGCTCCCGTCGAACATCAGGCAGGAGGCGTCGAGGTCGATGTCGCCCCCGCCGCCGCCGAGGAGGCCGGAGAGGAAGCCGCCCTTCTTCTTCACCGGGTCCCAGCCGAGACCCATCCGCACCTTGGAGAGCCCGGCGCTCTCCTTGGCGAGCGAGATGGTCTGCCCCTTGGACAACGAGATCGCCATGAATGCCTCCCATGAAGACGCCGTATGCGACGGCGCGTCGTCGCGCGACGAATTTCCCTTGCGCCGTTAAGTGGTTCCGCTAAAGAATGCTGTCAAGCCGCAAAGCTTGGAAACACTGCGAGAGACGTTATTTCCGAATTCGCGTCGCGCGCTTGTGCTTTCACTCCGTCCGACCCGCCGAGACACCCCTCCGCCGAGACACCCCTCCGCCGAGACATCTCTGCGACGAGCGAACGCGCCGAGCCCGGCGGCGAATCGGCCGGTGCCCCCACGCGTCGGCAGCCCGCACACGCTCTCTCGATCACGGGTTCATGTCGTCATGAAGACGATCCTGTTCACGCAGGGCCACGCCAGCCAGCGCGCGGTGGTCCGCCTCGCGCGCGCCGCAGCGCCCCACCCCGCGAACCTGCGCATCCTCGCGTCGCACGCGGACGACCGCGAGGACATCCTCGACGGGGCCGACGTCGCCCTGCGCGAGCCGGCCCGCCCAGATCCGCGTGCCGACGGCGCGGCCTACGCCGCCTGGCTCCTCGCCGAGGCGCAGGCGGCGAATGTGGACGCCGTCCTCGCGATGCGCGAGCGTGCCGCGCTCGCCGGCGCCGGCGCGGCGTTCCGCGCGGCGGGCATCCGCCTCGCCTGCGGGGCGACGACGCCCGAGGCGCTCGAGACCTGCGCGCGCAAGGACCTGTTCGCGGCGCGGATGCGCGCGGCGGGCCTGCCGGTGCCAGACACGATCGCGGTCGTCGATGCGGCCGGCCTCGCGCACGCGCTCGCGTCGCTGTCGAGCCCCCACGGCGCCTGCGTCAAGCCCGCGTCGGGCGTCTACGGCCGCGGCTTCTGGCGGCTCGACCCGAAAGCGGACGGCTTCGCCCATCTCGAGGACCCGGACCGCAGGGTCGTCCACCCCGACGTGTTCGCCGCCGCCTGGGCGGCCGCACGCGAGCGCGGCCGGCTCGTCGTCATGGACTACCTGCCGGGGGACGAGCACTCCGTCGACGTCGTCTGCGACGAGGGCCGGCTCGTCGCCGCCGCCGCGCGGCGCAAGGCGGGCGCCTGGCAGGTGGTGACGACGCGCGGCCCCGAGATCGACCTCGCCGAGGCCGTCGTCGCCGCGCTCGGCCTCGACGGGCTCGTCAACGTGCAGACCAAGGCGGACGGGGAGGGGGTGCCGAAGCTGCTCGAGGTGAACACCCGCTACGCCGGCGGCGTCGGCTACGCGGCGGCCGCGGGCGTCAACCTGCCGGCCATCGCGACCGCGACCCTCCTCGGCCTCCCGGCCCCGCGCGAGGCCTTCGGCGGCCCGGATCCCCGGGCGGTACGCATCGTCGACGAGCCGGTGCTCCTGGAGCGGACCTCCGCCCGGCTGGGAGCCGAGGAGCCCGCGCCGGCCGAGGTGGCGGCGTAGCACGCCTCTCCGGAGGAAGCGGTCGGCGGCCTGCACCGGCGTTCGCGACATCCGCGGCCCCGGATCCTCCCCGGAGGGGAGGAGTCCGCGCGGTACGCGCGGGCGGTGGGGCCGTTCGCTCGTCCTGGCGGGCTGGCGTCCCGGCGGGCCGGCCCGCCGCCTTCCCCACCCTCCGGCCTGCGGCCGTCGTCCTCCCCTTCGGGGAGGTGGCGGGTCGCGGCCTGTATCCGCCGTTCGCGAGATGCGAGACCCCGGTTCCTCCCCGCAGGATCAGGACCAATAGCGATCCGGGTCCGTGAGGCGGGCGTAGACGTCGTCCATGACGTCGGAAAGCTCGTGCATGACCTGCCCGTTCCAGTAGCGCGCAATGCGAAAGCCTTCGCGGCGCAGGTACGCGTCGCGCCGGCGATCCCGCGCTTCGTGCGGCGCCTCGCCATGGTGCCCGCCGTCGATCTCCAGCACGAGCCGCGCCTTCAGGCAGGCGAAGTCGACGACGAAGGGGCCGATCGGCACCTGGCGCCGAAAATGGAAGCCCGCCGGGCGAAGCCGACGCAGAGCCGCCCACATGCGCCGTTCCTGGCGCGTCGCATCGTAGCGCAGCTCTCGGACCCGTGCGACGGGGACCGTGGAGACGGGGCGCCCCCCGGGGCCGGCAGGCATCGCGGTCGTTCCTATCCTGTTCTGAACCAGAACATATCAGAAACGACCACGATTGCAACCCGAACGATGCGGACGGCGTGTCGCTCGATCGTCACGGCGGGCCGGCCCGCCGTCCTCCCCACCCTCCGGCCTTCGGCCTCCGTCCTCCCCTGCGGGGAGGAAGCGCTGCTGCGGGCGTCGGTGCTCAGCCGATGGCTGTGGCGATCGCGTCGAGCGCGGCCTGGGCGTTGGCGCCGTCGGGGCCGCCGGCCTGGGCCATGTCGCGGCGCCCGCCGCCGCCCTTGCCGCCGAGCGCCTCGGAGGCCGCACGCACCAGCGCCACCGCGTCGAAACGCTCGGTCAGGTCCTCGGTGACGCCGACGACGATTCCGGCCTTGCCGTCGTCCGATACGCCGACGATGGCGACGATCCCCGACTCGAGCCGGCGCTTGCCCTCGTCGACGAGGCTCTTGAGGTCCTTGGGCGCCACGCCCTCGACCGCGCGGGCCATCAGCTTGACGCCGGCGACCTCGCGCACGTCGGAGGCGCCGTCGCCGGAGCCCCCGCCGCCCATGGCGAGCTTCTTGCGCGCCTCGGCGAGCTCGCGCTCGAGCCGGCGCCGCTCCTCGACCAGCGCCGCCACGCGGCCGGGCACCTCGTCGACGGTGGTCTTGAGCAGGCCCGCGACGCCGTGCAGTGCCTTCGATTCCTCCGCCAGATGCCGCCGCGCGGCCTCGCCGGTGAGCGCCTCGATGCGGCGCACGCCGGCCGCGACCGCGCTCTCGCCGACGATGGAGACCATGCCGATCTCGCCCGTGCGCGACACGTGCGTGCCGCCGCACAGCTCGATCGAGTAGGTCTTGCCCGCGAGCGCGCCGTCCGGGTTCGTACCCATGGACACGACGCGGACCTCCTCGCCGTATTTCTCGCCGAAGAGCGCGCGGGCGCCCGAGGCGATGGCGTCGTCGACGCCCATCAGCTTGGTCACCACGGGCTCGTTCTGCAGGACGAGCGCGTTCGTCAGCGCCTCGACGCGGCCGAGCTCCTCCTCGCCGATGGGCTTGGGATGGGAGATGTCGAAGCGCAGGCGATCCGGCGCGACGAGCGAGCCCTTCTGCGCGACGTGGTCGCCGAGCACCTGGCGCAGCGCCTCGTGGAGCAGGTGGGTCGCCGAATGGTGTGCGCGGATCGTCGCGCGCCGCGCATGGTCGACCACGAACTCCGCCGGATGCCCGACGACGAGGTGCCCGTCCTCCACCGTGACGTGGTGAACCCACAGGTCGCCGAGCTTCTTCTCGACGTTGGTCACCCGCGCGCGAAAGCCCGCGCCGGAGACGAGGCCGGTGTCGCCGACCTGGCCGCCGCTCTCGGCGTAGAAGGGCGTCTGGTTGGCGACGAGGAGGCCGGTGTCGCCCACCCCGATCGTGTCCACCCGCGCACCGTCGCGGACGAGCGCGGCGACGACGCCCTCCGCCTTCTCGGTCTCGTAGCCGAGGAACTCGGTCGCGCCGACAGCCTCGCGGATGCCGTACCAGACGGTCTCGGTGGCGGCCTCGCCGGAGCCGGCCCACGCGGCCCGGGCCATCTCGCGCTGGCGCTGCATGGCCGCGTCGAAGGCGGCCTTGTCGACGCCGATGCCGCGGGCGCGAAGCGCGTCCTGCGTCAGGTCGAGGGGGAAGCCGTAGGTGTCGTAGAGGGTGAAGGCGGTCTCGCCGGAGAGCTCGTCGCCGCGGCCGAGCGCCTTCGTCTCGTCGTCGAGAATGGCGAGTCCGCGCTCGAGCGTCTTGCGGAAGCGCCGCTCCTCGAGCTCGAGCGTCTCGCGGATCAGCGGCTCGGCCCGGTTCAGCTCGGGATAGGCCTCGCCCATCTCGCGCACGAGCGTGTGGACGAGGCGATGCATCAGCGGCTCGCGGGCGCCGAGCAGCTGCGCGTGGCGCATGGCACGTCGCATGATGCGGCGCAGCACGTAGCCGCGCCCCTCGTTCGACGGCAGCACGCCGTCGGCGACGAGGAAGGCGGAGGCGCGCAGGTGGTCCGCGATGACGCGGTGCGAGGCCTTCTGCGGACCCTTGGCGTCGACGTTGGTGAGGGTCTCCACCGCGCCGGTGAGCAGGCGCATCGTGTCGATCTCGTAGTTGTCGTGCGTGCCCTGGAGCACCGCGGCGATGCGCTCGAGGCCCATGCCGGTGTCGATCGACGGCCGCGGCAGGTTCACCCGCTCCTCGGGCGAGAGCTGCTCGTATTGCATGAACACGAGGTTCCAGATCTCGATGAAGCGGTCGCCGTCCTCGTCGGGCGAGCCGGGCGGGCCGCCGGGGATGTGGGCGCCGTGATCGTAGAAGATCTCCGAGCAGGGGCCGCAGGGGCCGGTGTCGCCCATCTGCCAGAAGTTGTCGGAGGTCGGGATGCGGATGATCTTGCTCTCGGGGAGCCCGGCGATCTTCTTCCACAGCGCCGCCGCCTCCTCGTCCTCGGAATAGACCGTGACGAGCAGCTTCTCGGCGGGGAGATCGTACTCCTTGGTGATCAGGTTCCAGGCGAGCTCGATCGCGCGGTCCTTGAAATAGTCGCCGAAGGAGAAGTTGCCGAGCATCTCGAAGAAGGTGTGATGGCGCGCGGTGTAGCCGACGTTGTCGAGGTCGTTGTGCTTGCCGCCCGCGCGGACCACCTTCTGCGCCGTCGTCGCGGTCGTGTAGGGCCGCTTCTCGACGCCGGTGAAGACGTTCTTGAACTGCACCATGCCGGCATTGGTGAACATCAGGGTCGGGTCGTTGCGCGGCACGAGCGGGGACGAGGGGACGATCTCGTGCCCGTTCTGCGCGAAGTAGTTCAGGAAGGCCGACCGGATCTGGTTGACGCCGCTCATGGAGACACTCTGCGAAAGGGGAGGCGGGGGGACGCCGCCGAAAGCGTTGCGTCGTTCTAGAGTTGGGCGTCCGGCTTGTCGAGGGGAACGGCTCGCGCCGCCCGCCATTGTCCGCGGGCCCGCGAGCGGCTAGTCTGCGGCGAAATCCACAGGGATGGCGGCGCGCCGCGCGGGTTTCGAGAGCCCGCGCGCTCCGTGCGCACGCCACGAGAGAGGCCTCGGGAGGCCCGACGGAATGCGCATCGAGAACGACCCGAAGCTCGACTTCAAGGACGTGCTGATCCGGCCCAAGCGCTCGACGCTGGCCTCGCGCGCCGCCGTCGAGATCACCCGCACGCTGCGCTTCATGCACACGGGCCGCACCTGGACGGGCTTCCCCCTGATCGCCGCCAACATGGACGTGACCGGCACGATGGGCATGGCCGGAGCCCTCGCCCGCCACGGCGCCATGGTGGCGCTGCACAAGCATTATCCCGCGGACATGCTCGTGGACTTCTTCGACGGGCCGGACGCCGCGAACGCCTTCTACACGATCGGCACCGCCGAGGCGGACTGGGAGAAGTTCGCCGCCGTCAAGCGCCGGGCGCCCGTGCCTCTCCTGTGCATCGACGTGGCCAACGGCTACACCGAGAAGTTCGTCGAGATCGTCGAGAGGGCCCGCGCGGAGAACCCCGAGGCGGTGATCATGGCAGGCAACGTCGTCACCGGCGACATGACCGAGGCGCTCATCCTGGCGGGGGCCGACATCGTCAAGGTCGGCATCGGGCCCGGCTCGGTGTGCACCACCCGCAAGATGACGGGGGTGGGCTACCCGCAGCTCTCCGCCGTGATCGAGTGCGCCGACGCGGCGCACGGGCTCAAGGGCCTGGTCTGCGCCGACGGCGGCTGCACCGTGCCGGGCGACGTCGCCAAGGCCTACGGGGCGGGGGCGGACTTCGTCATGCTCGGCGGCATGCTCGCGGGCCACGACGAGTGCGAGGGCGAGATCGTGCGCGAGACGGTCGACGGGGTCGAGCAGCCGACGAAGATGGTCTTCTACGGCATGTCGTCGGACACGGCGATGAGGAAGTATGCCGGCGGCGTCGCCGCCTATCGCGCCTCCGAGGGCAAGACGGTCGAGGTACCCTATCGCGGCCCCGTGGACGGCACGATGCAGGAGATCATGGGCGGCGTGCGCTCGATGATGACCTACATCGGCGCGATGTCGCTCAAGGAGGTGCCCAAGCGCACCACCTTCGTGATGGTGGGCGCGCAGCTCAACACGGTGTTCGGGAGCTGAGGGGGGCGACACGGGCGGGGACGAGCGCGCGGTCCGGTCGCAGCCGGAACGGATGGGCGCGGCCGTCTGTTGCCGCTAGGCTCACACGCAATCCGCTCCGGAGACGCAACGCCCATGGCCGAGATCGATCCTCCCCGCATCGCGGGCGCCGCGCTGGGGGCGATCGCGCTCGCCGCCGGCGGCTCGGCGCTGCATGCGTGGCTGCGCGGCCGGAAGGTCGCGCGCGAGATGCACCCGCCGATCGGGCGCTTCGTCGCGGTGGAGGGCGTGCGGCTGCACTACGTCGACGTCGGGCCGAGCGATGCCGGGCCGAGCGATGCCGGGCCGCGGGAGGCGCCGGCCCTCCTGTTCGTGCACGGCAACGGCGCCTGCCTCGACGACCTCCTCGTCTCCGGGCTGATCGACGCCTGCGCGACGCGCTATCGCTGCATCGTGCCCGACCGGCCGGGCTACGGCCATTCGTCGCGCCCCTCCGGTCGGCGGTACGACCCGCGCGACCAGGCCGCCCTGCTGCGCGCCTTCCTCGCCGAGATCGGCGTCGACCGGCCGATCCTCGTCGGGCATTCCTGGGGCGCGCTCGTGTCGTTGGCCATGGCGCTCGACCATCCCGACGCGGTCGCCGGCGCGGTGCTGATGTCGGGCTTCTACTATCCGCAGGAGCGCAGCGGCGTCGCGGCGATGGGCCTGCCGGCCGTGCCGGTGCTCGGCCACGCGCTGGCCTGGACGCTGGGCCCGCAGACCATGCGCCGGCTCGCCCCCAGGCTCTACCCGCGCCTGTTCGACCCGCACCCGATCCCGCCGCGGATGCTCGCCGAGTACCCCTTCGCCTACGGCGAGCGGCCCGAGCAGATCCGCGCCGCCTCCGCCGAGCTCGCGGTGATGCGATCGGCCGCGGCGGAGCTGATGCCGCGCTACGCCGGCTGCGCCGTGCCGTTGGCGCTCCTCCACGGGGCGGAGGACAAGGCGCTGCCGGGCGCGCTGCACACGCAGCGCCTCGCCGCGGAGATCCCTGACGCGCGCATGGCACTTCTCCCTGGTCTCGGCCACATGATCCACTATTTTGCGCAGGATTCGATCCGCGCCGCGATCGACGAGACGGTGGCGCGGGCGTCGCTGCCGGCGGGGGGCCCTGCGGAGAGCCTCGCCGTGCGGCGTGCGGCGGAGTGACGGTGCGGTGCGCGTGTGATCCTGCGCGTGCGTCGCAGCGTAAGTGTTGAGGAGACGGCGAACATGCCGCACATTCGAGCGCGCGTTGGTGTCGGGGGTTAGAGCGACGATGAGGAACCCGGAGGGTCTGGCGTCCGATTTCGGGCACGCCGAGAACGCGGCGGCGGAGCTCGCCGATTTGCGCGACGCGTCCGCGGGGATGGAGGAGGCGAAGGGCGCGCGCGTCGCGATCGTCGGCGCCGGCCCCGGCGGGCTGGCGGCGGCGCTGCTGCTGGCCAAGCAGGGCGCGCACGTCACGATCTACGAGAAGGACTCGCAGGTCGGCGGGCGCACCAAGACGGTGACGGCGCCCGGCGGCTACAAGTTCGACATCGGGCCGACGTTCTTCCTCTACCCGCGCATCCTGGCCGAGATCTTCGAGGCCTGCGGCGAGAGCCTGGCCGACCACGTGGACCTCGTGCGGCTCGACCCGCAATATCACGTGGTGTTCGAGGGCGGCGGGGACATCAAGGCGACGCCGGACATCGCCCGCATGGCGGCCGAGATCGCCACGATCGCGCCGGAGGACGCCGAGAACGTCGCGCGCTTCATGTCGGAGAACCGCAAGAAGCTCGAGCTGTTCCGCCCGATCCTGGAGCGGCCGTTCGACAGCCCGCTCGACGTCGTCTCCCCCGCGATGCTGCAGGCGCTGCCGATGATGCGCCCGTTCTCCAGCGTGGACGGGGACCTCAAGCGCTACTTCCGGGACCCGCGGGTGCGGCTCGCGTTCTCGTTCCAGACGAAGTACCTGGGCATGTCGCCCTTCCAGTGCCCGAGCCTGTTCACGATCCTCTCGTTCCTCGAGTACGAGCACGGCGTCTTCCACCCGATCGGCGGCTGCGGCGCGGTGTCGGATGCGATGGCGAGGCTCGCCGAGAAGATGGGCGTGACGATCGCGCTCGACACGCCCGTCGACGAGATCCTCTACGAGGGCGACCGGGCGGTGGGCCTCGTCGTGAACGGCGAGCGCAAGCCGGCGGACGCGGTCGTGGTCAACGGCGACTTCGCCCACGCCGCGCGCCGGCTGATCCCGCAGGCGCACCGCCCGCGCTGGACGGACCGCAAGCTCGAGCGCGCGCGCATCTCCTGCTCGACCTTCATGCTCTACCTCGGCATCGAGGGCGATCTCGGCGACCTCGAGCACCACACGATCCTCCTGTCGGACGACTACGCCAACAACATCGAGGAGATCTCGAGCTGCCGGCTGCCGACGAAGCCCTCGTTCTACGTCCAGAACGCCGCGCGCACCGACCCGTCGATGGCGCCGAAGGGCCATTCGAGCCTCTACGTCCTCGTGCCGGTGCCGAACCTGCGCTCGGGCACGGACTGGGCGAGCGAGGCCGCGGCGTTCCGGGCGAAGACGCTCGATCGCCTGAAGGTGCTCGGTCTTCACGACATCGAGCGGCGAATCCGCTATGAGCGGGTGATCACGCCCGCCGGCTGGCAGGACGAGTTCGCCGTCAACGAGGGCGCGACCTTCAACCTCGCGCACGATCTCGGCCAGATGCTGTACTTCCGCCCGCACAACCGCTTCGGCAAGGGCGTCTACCTCGTCGGCGGCGGCACGCACCCGGGCTCGGGGCTGCCGGTGATCTACGAGGGGGCGCGCATCACGACGCGGCTCCTGCTGGAGGACCTCGCCGCCGAGCGCGCGCGGCCCGGCCGCTCGCTGTTCCGGCGCACGACCGGCGCGCCCGCCCGCGCCTGAGAAGAGAAGGACCACGACGTGCCGCTCCGCATCGCGCTCCTGTGCGCCGCTCTCCTCGCCGCCGCGCCGGCCCACGCCTCCGCCGCCTCGCTCGTCGTGCGGGTGAGCGGCGTCGCGGCCGGGGAGGGCCCCGTGTTCGTCGGCCTGTGCGACCGCGCGCTCGATCGCGACACCTGCCCGATCGGCAAGTTCCAGCGCGCGAGCGGCGGCACGCTCGCCTTCCGCTTCGACGACGTGGCGCCCGGGCGCTGGGCGGTCGCGGCCTACCAGGACGTGAACGGCAACGGCGCGCTCGACACCCAGCCGATCCTGGTCTGGCAGCTGCCGAGCGAGCCCTACGGGTTCTCCAACGACGTCGGCCGGTTCTCGCCGCCGACCTTCAGCGGCGCGGCCTTCGAGCTGCCGGCCTCCGGCGGCACGGTGTCGGTGCGGCTCGGGCGGCTGCCGCTCGACGACGAGAACGCGGTGCAGCAGGCTATCGAGCGACAGACCCGGTGAGGTCGGCGAGAGCAGCGAACGGATTGGCCTCGGGAACGGCCAGCGAGAGGAGCGTGACGTGAGTGGGTCTTCCAAGAAGGTGGCGGTGATCGGCGGCGGTCTCGGCGGGCTCGCCAGCGCCTGCGTGCTGGCGGCGCGCGGGCACGAGGTGACGCTCTTCGACAAGAATTCCTGGGTCGGCGGCAAGGCCGCGGTGCTGCACGAGGGCGGCTATCGCTTCGACATGGGGCCGACCATCCTCACCGTGCCGCGCGTCCTGCATCGCATCTTCGAGGAGGCGAAGCGCGACATTACGCAATACATGGACCTCGTGCGCCTCGATCCGCAATGGCGCTGCTTCTTCGAGGACGGCACGCAGTTCGACCTGTGCGAGAGCGTGCCGCAGATGAAGGCGGACATGAACGCCTTCGCCCCGGGCGTCGGCGCCGGCGAAGGCTACGAGCGCTTCATCGCGAAGTCGAAGAACCTGCACGAGATCTCCGAGCGGTTCTTCTTCTGGAAGCCGGTCGAGGACCTGTTCGACACGATCAACGTGCGCAAGAACTTCGACCCGAGCACGCTGCGCGACGTCATGGCGCTGCGCATGGGCGCCTCGGTGGCCGGCACGATCCGCTCGCACGTGAAGGACGAGCGGCTCTCCCAGATGCTCGACCACTTCACGCAGTACGTCGGCTCGAACCCCTACGGATCGCCGGCGGTGCTCTGCTCGATCGCCCACATGCAGGTTGCCGAGGGCGTCTGGTACCCGATGGGCGGCACCCGCGCCGTCGCGGAGGGCCTCGCCAAGCTCGCCACCGACCTCGGCGCGACCCTGCGGCCGTCGACCGACATCGTCGGGCTCGAGCTCCAGGGCAAGCGCGTGACGGGCGTCAAGACCGCCTCGGGCGAGACCGAGCGCTTCGAGAAGGTCGTGTCCAACATGGACTCGATCCGCACCTATCGCGAGCTCGTCGGCGGCGACGTCGGCGCGCGCTACGACAAGAAGGGCTTCGAGCCCGCCTGCTCCGGCGTCGTGCTCTATCTCGGGCTGAACAAGCGCTACGACCACCTCGCGCACCACGACTTCGTCTTCTCCCGCGATCCGGAGGAGGAGTTCAACTTCATCTACGACAAGGGCGAGCCCGCGCCGGATCCGACGGCCTACCTCGCCGCGCCGTCGGCGACCGACCCGTCGGTCGCCCCCGAGGGTGGGGAGGCGCTCTATGTCCTCGTGCACACGCCCTACCTGCGCCCGCACCACGACTGGTCGAAGATGTTCGCGCCCTATCGCGAGAAGATCATCGAGAAGCTCGAGCGTACCGGCGGCATGCCGGACCTGCGCGAGCGCATCGTGGTCGAGCGCCATCTGACGCCGCAGGACATCCACGACCGCTACAAGGTGCTCAACGGCGCGATCTACGGCCTGGCGAGCCACGGCAAGTTCCTCGGCGCCTTCAAGCCGGGCAACCGCTCGCGCGACATCGAGGGGCTGTACCTCGCCGGGGGCGCGGCGCATCCGGGCCCCGGCATGCCGATGGTGATGATGTCCGGCTGGATCGCCGCCGACGCCCTCGACCAGGACGCACGCGGCGGCGGCCTCGCCAAGGCGTCGTGAGGCGATGGCCGAGGGCGCGCCGCTCCCGCCCCGTTGGGGCGGGGACGATCCGCGGAGCGGATCAGGGGCGGGGTTCCCCGGCTCGACGCGTCCGTTTCGGCTGCGCCGAACGCGCGTCCCGCGCGCCCCATCCGTCTCGCCGGTGCGCGGCGATCCACCTTCCCCTACAGGGAAGGAGATGCGTCGATGAGCGCCGACCCCCGCGCCAAGGCGCGCCGGCTCGCGGCGCGGCTGCCGGAGGCCGAGCGGCCGACGCGGCTTCGTGATCCGCGGCGGCTCGGCTTCTTCACCTTCTACTTCAAGCGGTACTTCAAGAAGCACATGAACGCGCTCTGGATTCCCCCCTGGGGCGTCCCGCGCTTCGTCGGCGAGGCCGCGCCGCTGGTGCTCTACACGAACCACCCGGCCTGGTGGGACGCGGCGACCTTCATCCTCGTGGGCGACGCCTTCTTCCCCGCGCGCCAGTCCTACGCGCCGATCGACGCCGAGATGCTCGCGACCTACGGCTTCATGAAGCGCATCGGCGCCTACGGCATCGACCTCGAGAGCCCGAAGGGCGCGGCGGATTTTCTCTCCGCCTCCGCCGACATCCTGACGCGGGACGACGCGGCGATCTGGCTCGCGGCGCAGGGGCGCTTCATGGACGTGCGCACCCGGCCGATCGGGCTGCGCGCCGGCGTGGCGCGCCTCCCCGAGATCGCGCCGCATGCGCTGTTCGTGCCGCTCGCCATGGAGTACCAGTTCTGGGAGCAGCGCGGCGCGGAGGCCTTCGTCGCCTTCGGCGAGCCGGAGCGCGGGGCGGACCTCCTCGCCCTGGACCGCGCGGCGCGGCGCACCCATCTCGAGGAGCGGCTGACCGGCGTGCTCGACCGCCTGTCGGCGGACGTCGCGACCCGCGACCCGGCCCGGTTCGAGACGGTCCTCTCCGGCGCGGCCGGGGTGGGCGGCGTCTACGGGGCCTGGAAGCGCGCACTGGCGGCGATGAAGGGCGAGCGCTACGAGGCCGCGCACGGGCGCCGGCCTCATTCAGGAGACGACCGACCGTGACGGTGATCGCCATCCTCGCCCTCGCCTTCGCCGCCCTCGGCGCGCTGCTCGCAACGATGAACCTCGGCGCCATGCGCACGCCCGCCTTCCGCCCGGCCGGGGAGGGGACGCGCGTGTCCGTGCTGATCCCCGCCCGCGACGAGGAGGCGAACATCGCCGCCTGCGTCGAGAGCGCGCTCGCGAGCGAGGGGGTCGCCGTCGAGGTCGTCGTGATGGACGACGGCTCGACCGACCGAACGGCCGAGATCGTCTCCGCGATCGCCGCGCGGGACGCGCGCGTGCGGCTGGAGCGCGCGCCGCCGCTTCCCGCCGGCTGGACCGGCAAGGTCCACGCCTGCCAGCGCCTGGCGGATGCGGCGTCCGGCACGCATCTCCTCTTCGTCGACGCGGACGTGCGCCTCGCCCCGCGCGCCGCCGCCTCCCTCGTCGCCCATCAGGAAACGAAGGGGTTCGGTCTCGTCAGCGCCGTGCCGCGGCAGGTGACGAAGACCTGGGGCGAGCGGCTCACCGTGCCGATGATCAACTTCCTGATGCTCGGCTACCTGCCCGTGCCGATGATGCGCACGCGCCCCGACCGGGGGCTCGGCGCCGCCTGCGGGCAGATGATGCTCTTCCCGCGAGAGGCCTACGACGCCATCGGCGGCCACGAATCCATACGCCATCTCCTGCACGACGGCATCCAGCTCGCCCGGCGCCTGCGCGACCACGGCCGCATGACGGACGTCGTGCTCGGCTCCGAGCTCGCGGTCTGCCGCATGTACGACGGCTTCGAGCCGGCGTGGCGCGGCTTCATCAAGAACGCGCACGAGGGGATGGCCTCGTGGGGCCAGCTGCCGGTCTGGACCGCGCTGCTCGGCTTCGGCCACGTGCTGCCGCCGATCCTCGTGGTGCTCGCGATCGCCGGCATCGGCCCGCTGGTGCCGGCGCTCGGCGCGCTCGTGCTGTCGCTCGGCATGCGGGCGGCGATCACCCGCGCGACCCGGGAGAGCTGGTGGACGGTGCCGCTCCACCCCGCCACCGTCGGGGTGGGCCTCGCCATCCAATGGGCGTCGCTCCTGAAGCTCGGCCGCGGCCGCGCGGGCGGTTGGAAGGGGCGCGTGTATCCGGCACAATGAGCCCATGAGCATCGCCGCCGCGCCCGTTTCTACCAAGACCCACCGCGACGAGAACTTTCCCGTCGCCTCGCGGCTGATCGCGCGCCCCCTGCGCGCGCCGGTGCTCGCCTTCTATCGCTTCGCCCGCGCGGCCGACGACGTCGCCGACGATTCCTCCGCCGCCCCGCCCGAGAAGCTCGCCCGGCTCGAGACGCTGGAGCGGGCGCTGCGGGCCGGCGACCCGGCCGAGCCGCTCGCGGCGGCTCTGGCCGCCGCGGACCGGCGCTTCGGCGCGGGCGTCGAGGAGGCGCTCGTGCTGCTCGACGCCTTCCGGCAGGATGCGGTGAAGCGTCGCTACGACGACTGGGCGGAGCTCCTCGCCTATTGCCGGCGTTCCGCCGACCCGGTGGGGCGCTTCCTGCTGCGGCTGCACGGCGAGGACGCATCGGCGCAGGCGCCGGCGGACGCGCTGTGCACCGCGCTCCAGATCCTCAACCACCTCCAGGACCTGGAGAAGGACCGCGCCGCTCTCGACCGCGTCTACCTTCCGGTGCCCTGGATGGAGGAGGCCGGCGGCGAGGCGGCCTTCTTCGCGCCGGCGAACGCCGCAGGCCGCCGCCCGATCCTCGACGCCGCGCTCGACCGCGTGGACGATCTCCTCGCCCGCGCCGCGAACCTGCCCTCGCGCGTGCGCTCGCGCCGCCTCGCCGCCGAGAGCGCCGTCACGCTCGCGCTCGCGCGGCGGCTTTCGGCGAAGCTGCGGGCGGGCGATCCGGTGACGACGCGCGTCGCGCTCGGCAAGCGGGATTTCGCCGCCGCCTTCGCCGGGCTGCCGACGGCGCTGGCCCGGCGGCGGGCGTCGAGCGATCCGCGGGTGGTCAAGGACATCGTCGCCGTCTCGGGCTCCTCCTTCAAGCTCGGGATGGCCGCGCAGGCGCCGGAGCGGCGGCGCGCCAACTACGCGCTCTACGCCTTCTGCCGCGTCATCGACGACATCGCCGACGGCGCCGCGCCGCTTCCCGAGAAGCGCGCCTTCCTCGACGCATGGCGCCGGGAGATCGACGCGCTGCCCGAGGAACCGACGGGACCGATCGGCCGCGAGCTCGCTCGGGCGATGGTGGCGCACGACCTGCCGCGGGACGAGTTCCACGCACTCCTCGACGGGATGGAGAGCGACGGCCGGCCCCGCGTGCGCATCCAAGACGCCGCCGACTTCGATCTCTACTGCCGCCGCGTCGCCGGCGCGGTGGGCGTTCTGTCGGTGCGCATCTTCGGCGCGCCGGAGGCGCACGACTTCGCCCTCGTCGTCGGGCGCACGCTGCAGGTCGTCAACGTCCTGCGCGACGTCGACGAGGATGCCGCCATCGACCGCGTCTACGTGCCCCTCGATCGCCTGGCCGCGCTCGGCATCGCCGACGGCGAGGCGGCGGCGATGGTCGCGCACCGGCGTTTCGCGCGGGCCTGCGACGCGCTCGCCGCGGAGGCGCGCGCCGGCTTCGCCGAGGCGGACCGGATGCTCGCGCAGCTCGACCGCAGCGCGCTGAGGCCCGCGATCGTGATGATGGAGGGCTACCGCCTGCTCTTCGCCAAGCTCGTCGCCCGCGGCTTCGCGCACCCGCGCGGGCCGCGCCTGCGGCTGACGAAGCCGGAGAAGGCGCGGCTCATCCTGCGCGCGACGCGCATGCCCGGCGGCGCGCGATGATCCCGGGGCGCCGCCTGCACGTCGTCGGCGCCGGCGTCGCCGGCCTCGCGGCGGCGCTCGCCGCGGTGCGGGCGGGGGCGCAGGTGCATCTCCACGAGGCCGCCCCGCAGGCGGGCGGACGCTGCCGCACGGTCTCGCCCGCGGGCGGCTTCACGCACGACAACGGCACGCACGCGCTGCTCGGCGCGAACCCGCGAGCGCTCGCGATGCTCGCGCGGATCGGCGCCCGCGGGCGCTGGATCGAGCCGGAGCCGGCCGGCCTGCCGGTCTGGGACGCCGCCAACGGGCGGATCGCCCGCGTCGGCCTCCATCCGCTCGACTGGCTGCGCCCGGGCCTGCGGCCCGAGGGCCTCGGCCTCGCCGACCTGCCGCGCCTCGCGCGCCTCGCCCTGCCGCTGCGGGACAGGGCGATCGGCGACCTCTTCGCCGGGCGGGCGCTGCTCGAGAGCTTCGTCGAGCCGCTGACGGTCGCCGTGCTGAACACGCCCGTCGAGATCGCCTCCGCCCGCCGCCTCGGGCGGGCGCTGCGGCGCGTCGTGCGGCCGGGCGGCGCGCGGCTCTTCGTCGCCGAGCGCGGGCTCGGGCCGGATCTCGTGGCGCCCGCGCTGGACGCGCTCGCCCGCGGGGGCGGGCGCATCGCGCTGGGCGCGCGCCTGCGCGCGATCGACGTGCGGGAGGATCGCGTCGCCGCGCTCGTGATGGCGGATCGCACGATCGCGATCGGGCCGGGCGACGGCGTCGTCCTCGCGCTGCCGCCGGCGGAGATCGCCCGCCTCCTCCCGGCGCTGCCGGTGCCGGACGCCTACGAGCCGATCGTCAACGCGCATTACCGGGTGGCGGGGCCGGATCGGCCGCGCTTCGTGGGCCTGCGCCGGGCGCTGTCGCACTGGGCGCTCGCGCGGGAGGACCACGTCTCGGTGACGGTCTCCGCCGCCGGCGCGGCGGTGGGGGACGATCCGCAGGCGCTGGCCACGCGTATCTGGCGGGAGGTCGCCCCCGCCCTGCGCGCGGCGGGCGTGACCGTCGGCGAGCCGGTGGAGCAGCGCGTGGTCAAGGAGAAGCGGGCGACGATACGCCAGGCCGCCGGGCCGGACGGGCCGCAGCCGCGCGCGCCGTTCACCAACGTTCGCCTCGCGGGGGACTGGCTCTCGCGCCTGCCGGCGACGATCGAGGCCGCCGTGATCTCCGGCGAGGACGCCGCGCGCGATCTCCTCGCGGCGAGCGCGCCGCGCACCGTCCGCACGCAGCGGGCGCTCCCGGCGGAGAGCGCGCGATGACGCGCTCCCCTCTCACCGTGCTGCTCGCCGCCCCGCGGGGATTCTGTGCCGGGGTCGAGCGGGCGATCGGCGCGGTGGAGGCGGCGCGCGCGGCGACGGACCGCCCGGTCTACGTCCGCCACGAGATCGTGCACAACGGCCGCGTCGTCTCCGAGCTCGCGGCCAAGGGCGTCGTCTTCGTCGACGAGGTGGACGAGATCCCCGACGGGGCGGTGACGATCTTCTCCGCCCACGGCGTCTCCCGGGCGGTGGAGCGCCAGGCGACCGCGCGGGGGCTCGACGTGATCGACGCGACCTGTCCGCTGGTGCGCCGCGTCCACGTCGAGGGCCGGCGGCACGCGGCGGAGGGGAGGGCGCTCGTCGTCATCGGGCACGTCGGCCACGCCGAGGTCGAGGGCATCCTCGGGCGGATCGACGGCACGGTCCACGTCGTCGGCACCATCGCGGAGGCGGCGGCGCTCGAGCCGGAGGACGCGGAGCGCCTCGCCTACGTGACGCAGACGACGCTCTCCGTCGACGACACCCGCGAGATCATCGCCGTGCTGCGATCGCGCTTCCCGGCGATCGTCGGGCCGGACGTGAAGACGATCTGCTACGCCACGCAGAACCGCCAGGCGGCGGTGCGGGTGCTCGCCGAGCGGGCGCAGCGCATCGTCGTGTGCGGCGCGCCGAACTCGTCGAACGCGACCCGCTTGAGGGAGCTCGCCACGGTGCTGGGCCGCCCGGCGCGGATGATCGCCGACGCCGCCGAGCTCGACGAGGGCTTCGTCGCCGACGTCACCACCATCGGCCTCACGGCCGGCGCCTCCGCGCCGGAGGTGCTGGTGCGCGAGACGCTGGAGCGGCTTCGAGGGTGGCGCGAAGTCGTTGTGGAGGAGATCACCACCACGGTGGAGACGACGCGTTTCGCGCCGGTGGATCTCGGGGCGCTGGCGGGGCGGTGAGGACGGGCGGCGCGTCTTCCGGCGGAATTGCCTCCCCGGGACGGGCGCACTAGTCTGCGCCCCCGCCCACCCGGCCGCAGCACCCGGTTCCCATGCAGCATTTCTCCTCGAACGGCGTCGACATCGCCTACATCGACCTCGCGCCCACGGGCGAGGATCGGCACGAGCCGATCGTGCTCGTGCACGGCTTCGCCTCGAGCCACGCGGTCAACTGGGTCAACACGATGTGGACCAAGACCCTCGCCCATGCCGGGCGCCGGGTGATCGCGCTCGACAATCGTGGGCACGGGAAGAGTGCCAAGCTCTACGAGCCGGACGCCTACGGCTCGCAGGTCATGGCGGGCGACGTGCTCGCGCTGATGGACCATCTCGGGCTCGAGCGGGCCGACGTGATGGGCTACTCGATGGGGGCGCGGATCACGGCGCATCTGGCGCTGATGGCGCCCGAGCGGGTGCGCGCAGCCCTGCTCGGCGGGCTCGGCATCCACCTCGTCGAGGGCGTCGGGCTGCCGCTCGGCATCGCGGACGCGATGGAGGCGCCCTCCCTCGCCGCGCTCACGGACCCGATGCAGCGCATGTTCCGCGCCTTCGCCGAGCAGACCGGGAGCGACCTGAAGGCGCTCGCCGCCTGCATCCGCGGCTCGCGCCAGACCCTCTCGCGCGAGGAGGTGGCCTCGCTCGCGATGCCGGTCTTGGTCTCGGTGGGCACGAACGACACGGTGGCCGGCTCCGGCCCCGCGCTCGCCGCGCTGATCCCCGGCGCGCGGGCGCTCGACATCCCCGGGCGCGACCACAACCTCGCGGTCGGCGACAAGGTCCACAAGGCCGGCGTCCTGGCCTTCCTGGAGGAGCGGCCGTGAGCGCGACGCGCAGCTTCGTCGGCGCGGCCGGCAATCGCCTCGTCGGCGACGTCCACGGAGAGGGCCACCGTTCGGCGCTGCTGCTGCACGGCGGCGGGCAGACGCGCCACGCCTGGGAGGAGACCGCCCGGCGCCTCGCGCACGAGGGCTGGCGGGCCGTGTGCCTCGACCAGCGCGGCCACGGCGACAGCGATCGCGCGCCGGGCGGCGGCTATTCCTTCCTCGACTTCGCGGCGGACGCCGCCGCCGTGGGCCGGACGCTGGCGAGCGAAGGTGCGGTGCCGGTGGCGATCGGCGCGTCGCTGGGCGGCATCGCCTCGCTGCTGGCGCTGGGCGAGACGCCGGCGGGGGCGCCCGCGCCGTTCCGCGGGCTCGTCCTCGTCGACATCGTGCCGCGGATGGACCCGCGCGGTGTCGACAAGATCCAGGGCTTCATGCGCGCGCATGCCCGCGAAGGCTTCGCCTCGCTGGAGGCGGCGGCGGACGCGGTGGCCGCCTACCTGCCGCATCGCCCCCGCCCGCGCTCGCTCGAGGGCCTGCGCAAGAACCTGCGCGCCTCCCCGGACGGGCGCCTGCGCTGGCACTGGGACCCGGATTTCCTCGACGGCCCGCGCTCCGTCAACGCCGACTGGGAGCGGGCGGAGGCGCGCCTCCACCAGGCCACGCGCACGCTCGGCGTGCCCACGCTCCTCGTGCGCGGCGGCTCGAGCGAGCTCGTCACGCCCGAGGCCGCGCGGGACTTCCTGGCTATGGCGCCGGACGCGGAGTTCGTCGACGTGGCCGAGGCGCGCCACATGGTGGCGGGGGACGCCAACGACGCCTTCGCCGAGGCGGTGGTGGGCTTCCTGCGCCGGCGGCTCGATTGAGCGGGCGCGCGTTCAGGCGGTGCGGCGCTCCAGCATCGCGTTGAGGGTGACGAGGGCCAGCACCGAGGCGAGCACCATCAGGGGCACCGCGTCGAGGCCGATCGCGTCCGCCAGGAGGCCGCCGAGCGCGGGGAAGATCACGCCGCCGAGCATCGCCGCCGAGACCTGGAAGCCGATCGCGTGCGTCGCCACCGCCTCGCCGAGCCGTGCGGGCGTGCGCGACATCAGCATCGGGTAGACCGGCGCGCAGGCGAGGCCGAGCAGCACGATGCCGACGAGGCCCACCGGTGTCGGCGCGAGCGCGAAGGCGGCCGCGCCCAGCGTCATCCCCGCGAGGCCGAGCCGAACGGAGAGGTCCTCCCCGAGGCGGTCGGCGACCAGGCCGAAGCCGACGCGGCCCAGGAACAGCCCGCCCCAGAACAGCCCCGCCATCGTCCCCGCCAGCTCGACCGACAGGCCGCGCCCCTCGCTGAGCACGGTGAAGATCCACAGCCCCGCCCCGTACTCGACGCCGACGTAGATGCAGAACATCGCGATCTGCAGCCGAACGACGGGGTTCGCGAGGGCGGCGCGGGTCGTCACCCGGGCGGGCGCGGGGCTCGCGCCCGCGGTCTCCCCGGCCGTGATCGGCCCGCCGGCATCGGCGCGCCAGAGCCCACGGGTCGACAGGAAGACGAGCGCCATCGCCCCCATGATCAGCGCGATCGTGCCGTAGCCGAGCCGCCAGGAGCCGCCGACGACGAGCGCGCCCGTCATCAGGAAGGGTCCGCAGGCGGCGCCGAAGCCGAAGGCGGCGTGGAGCCAGGTCATGTGACGCGCGGAGAAGCGCGCCGCGGCATAGGCGTTGAGGCCCGAATCGATCGCGCCGGAGCCGAGCCCGACGAGGGGGGCGGCCGCGAGGAAGACCGGGAAGCTCGGCGCGACCGCGACGCCCACCAGCGCCGCGGCGACGAGGCCGGTCGAGCCCGCCAGCAGCCGCCCGACACCGACGGCCTCGAGCAGCCGCCCGGCGAAGAAGGAGGAGACGAAGAAGCCCGCCGCGGTCCCAGCCATGATCAGCCCGAGCCCGCTCTGCGGCAGCGTGAAGGCGTCGCGCACGAACGGCCACGAGACGCCGTGCGCGATGTCCGGCAGCGCGAGGGAGACGAACCCGAGATAGGCGACGACGACGAGGAGCGCGCGCGGAGCGGCGCGGGCGCCGGCGGTGGAGAGCGGGGGCAAGGGATGCGCGCCTTTCGATTGCGGGGCGCGGCCTTCCTACGGGATCGTCCCGTGATTTGGAAGCGGCCCGCGCCGCTCGTCCGCGAGACCCACGAGCCGCTCCAGCGCCGGCTGGGCGCCGGCGTTGGCACCGTGGCGCAGGTCGAAGGTCAGGCGCAGGCTCGCCTCCTCCACCGTGACGACGGAGCCCGCGAGCGGCGCGACATCCGGCAGGCGGAAGGAGAGCGGCTGGCCGGGGGCGAGTGCCACGGGCTCGTCGAGCGCGACCAGCGCGCCCGTGAGCGAGAGATCGCGCACGCGCCCGGGCACGACGCCCGTGGCCACGCGCACCTCGCAGGGAAGGTCCACCGGCACGCGCGCCGTGGCGCGCCGCTCGCCCTCCGGCGGGCGCCGCACGACGGCGAGGAGGCCGTCGGAGAGCGTGCGCACGCTGCGGGCGAGGTCCTCCGCCGTCTCGGCAATCCGGCTCGCCGTCCCCTCGGTCTCGCGGACGAGGCGGCGCAGCGCCGCGACGTCGCGCGCGCCGGTCTCCGCCCGGCCGCCGACGAGCCCGGCCCCGCGCCGGCGCAGGTCGGTGGCCAGCGCAGCGGTGTCGGCCGAGCGCTCCTCGATCCCCACGACGAGTCCCTCGATACCGTCCCAGGCGCCGGCGAGGAGCGCGGCGAGGTCCGCAATCCGCCGCGACGCCTCGGCGAAGCCGCGGGCGGAAGCGCCCGCGCGCACGGCGGCGAGGGAGACGGAGAGGGCGACGGCCCCGACCTCGCCGACGAGGCTCGCGACCGGCGGCGTGGCGAGATCGAGCGCGGGACGCAGATCCTCGGGATCGAGCCCCGCGAGCGCCTCGGCGATGTCCGCCTCCTCGCGCGAGAGCCGCCGCGCCGCGGTGCGGGCGCGCGGCGCGAGATCGTCGAGCGCGTCGGCCTCGCGCCGGATCGCGTAGGCGAGCCGGAACACGGCCTCGCGCGTCTGCGCGGACACGCCCTCGACGAGATCGTCCTCGTCGCGGCGCCATTCGACGGCGTGCGCCTGCTCGAGCCTCGGCGGCGTGACGGCGCTGTCGTCGAAGACGAGCTCGGACGACCGCGCCGCGTCCGCGGCGTCGCCGGCGAACCCTAGCGTCGCGAACGATCGGCGCATCTGGGCGAAGCGGCGTCTGACCTGGAAATCGAGCATGGTGCCCACGTGGGTGGTTCCGCGTTGTCACCATAAGCCCGCGCCGGTTCCGGAATCCTGAATCGATCGCGACCATAATGTTCGAAACGTGCACGCAATTCGCGATGCACGGCAGACGGGAGACACGCCATGCTGACCTTCGAGACGGGAAACGCCCCCGCCCTGACCCGCGAGGACGTGAAGCGCGGCCTCGCGGCGGGCGACATCCTCCTCGTGGACGTGCGCGAGCCGGCGGCATATGCGCGCGGCCACATCCCCGGGTCCGTCTCGCATCCGCTCGACGCCTTCGAGCCCGCGCGCCTGCCGCGCGACGGCCGGCGGATCGTCTTCACCTGCTCGGCCGGCGTGCGCTCGCAGCACGCCGCCCATGCGGCGCTGGCGGCGGGCATCGCGGGCGTGGCCCATTACCAGGGCGGCATCGAGGACTGGGTGATGGGCGGCGAGCCCGTCGCGCGCGCCGAGGGCGGCGCGGACGCTTCGGGCGCGGATGCCCATGCCGCGGGAGAGCGTTCCGGGCGCGACGACGGTTGACACGGGGCGCGGGGGCGCCACCCTCTCGACACCCGGGAACGAGGAACGGAGCACGGCGATGCGCCCCATGAAGTTCGGCGTCGGCCAAGCGGCGCGTCGCGTCGAGGATGTTCGCTTCGTCACCGGAGCGGGCACCTACACCGACGATCTCGCGCCGGACGGCGTGCTCCACGCCGTGATGGTGCGCAGCCCCCACGCCCACGCGCGCCTCGCCGTGGGTGATCTCGCCGAGGTCCGCGCCATGCCGGGCGTGCGCCTCGTCCTCGCGGCGTCGGACGCCGCGGAGCTCAAGCCGCTGCCCTGCCTCGCGCCCGCGCGGAATTCCGACGGGAGCCGCATGGCGACGCCGCCCTACCCGGTGATCGCGTCGGGCATGGTGCGCCACGTCGGCGACGTCGTCGGCGTGGTGGTGGCGGACACGCTCGCCCAGGCCCGCGAGGCGGCGGAGGCGTTTCCCGCACGGTACGAGCCGCTCGACGCCATCGTGGGCATCGCGGCCGCGGAGGAGGACGGCGCCCCGCTGGTGTGGCCCGACCTCGGCACGAACCTCGCGTTCGACTCGAGCGTGGGCGACGCGGCTGCGACGGATGCGGCCTTCGCCGCTGCCGCACGGGTGGTCTCGCTCGAGCTCGTCAACAATCGGCTCGTGACCAACTACGTCGAGCCGCGCGCCTGCCTCGCCGAGATCGACCGGGAGACCGGGCGGATCACGCTGACGCTGGGCTCTCAGGGCAGCCATCTCGTGCGCGACGTCGTCGCCGGTGTTCTCGGCCGCGAGCCCGGGACGCTGCGCGTGGTCACGCCCGACGTCGGCGGCGGCTTCGGCACCAAGATGTTCGTCTTCCGCGAGTACCCGCTCTGCGTGCTCGCGGCCGAGCGGCTCGGCGCGCCGGTGAAGTGGACGGCGGATCGCACGGAGCATTTCGTCGGCGACGCGCAGGGGCGCGACAACCGCACGCGCGCCGAGATGGCGCTCGACGAGGAGGGGCGCTTCCTCGCCATGCGGGTGACGATCGATGCGGATCTCGGTGCCTACCTCTCCCAGTTCGCGCCGTTCATCCCCACCGGCGGCGCCACCATGACGCCGGGCGTCTACGACATCCCGGCGGTGCACGCCCGCATCCGCGGCTGGTACACCAACACGCTCCCCGTCGACGCCTATCGCGGCGCGGGGCGGCCCGAGGCGGCCTACGTGATCGAGCGCCTCGTCGACCACGTCGCGCGGGAGATCGGCGCGGCGCCCGACGCCCTGCGCGCGAAGAACTTCGTCGCGCCCGACCAGATGCCCTACCGCACCGCGACGGGGCGCACCTACGACAGCGGCGAGTTCGAGGGCCACATGCGCCGCGCCATGGCGCTCGCGGGCTGGGACGGCTTCGAGGCGCGCGCCTCGGAGGCCCGCGCCCGCGGGCGCATCCGCGGCATCGGGATGGCGAGCTACATCGAGGCCTGCGCCGGCGGCGGGCCGGAGGAGGCGACCGTACGGATCGAGGCCGACGGCGGCGCCGTCGTGACGATCGGCACGCAGTCGAGCGGGCAGGGGCATGCCACCGCCTACGCCCAGCTGGTCTCGCAGCACCTCGACCTTCCGCTCGAGCGCATCCGCGTCCGGCAGGGCGACACCGACGAGATCGCCACCGGCGGCGGCACCGGCGGCTCGCGCTCGATCCCGATCGGCGGGGCCGCCGTCGCCGGCGCATCGGAGCAGGTGGCGACCCGCCTCGTGGCGCTCGCCTCCGACGCGCTCGAGGCCGCGGTCGCGGACCTCGAGATCGCGGAGGGCGCGGTGCGGATCGCCGGCACCGACCGCGCGATCGGCTTCGCCGACCTCGCCGCGCGGGCGGGCGAGCCGATCATCGCCTCCCACGCCTGGAAGCCGCCGGCGGCGACCTATCCCAACGGCACGCACGTCTGCGAGGTGGAGATCGACCCGGATACGGGCAATGTGGAGGTGGTCGCCTACGTCGTCGTCGACGATTTCGGCGTGACGCTGAACCCGCTGCTGCTCGCGGGCCAGGTGCACGGCGGCCTCGTCCAGGGCATCGGCCAGGCGCTGCACGAGCGCGTCGTCTACGACGCGGGCGGCCAGCTCGTCACGGCCTCGCTGATGGACTACCGGCTGCCGCGCGCGGCGGACGTGCCGAGCTTCGTCTTCGAGACCCGCAACGTGCCCTGCGCCACCAACGTCCTCGGCATCAAGGGCGCGGGCGAGGCGGGGACGATCGGCGCGGCGCCGGCCACGATGAACGCCGTCGCGGACGCGCTCCATCGCGCCTGCGGCCTCGTCCACATCGACATGCCGGCGACGCCACAGGCGGTGTTCGCGGCGATCCGGCGAGCCTGAGCGCATCCGGATCATCCCGACTGTTCCCCGGTCTTCGAACATGCGAATATTAGCATGTTCTAGATAAAAGCCCGAGGAACGCCATGACGACGAACCGCCGCAACGGGGAGGGGGGATCCGCCGCAGGTCCCTCCAGCATCAGCAGACGGGGCGCGCTCAAGGCGCTCGCCGGCGCCGCCGCGATCGGCGCCCTGCCGCTCGCGGGCTCCCCGGCCCGAGCCGCGCGGATCTCGAGCCGAAGGGTCGACGTGGTGATCGCCGGCGCCGGAGCCGCCGGCCTCACCGCCGCGGCGCGGCTCTCGGCGCTGTTGCCGAACGGCACGATCACGATCCTCGACGCGCGCGAGGCGCACTGGTTCCAGCCCGGCTTCACGCTCGTGGGCTCCGGCGTCTGGGCGCCGGGCCGGACGATCGACCGCAACGCCCGATTCCTCCCCGAGCGCGTCTCCTGGATCAAGGCCGACGTCGCCGAGATCGACCCGGAGGCCCGCCGCGTGGTCGCGACGACCGGCGAGGCGGTCTCCTACGACGTCCTCGTCGTCGCCACCGGCCTGGAGCTCGCCTACGACGCCATCGACGGCATGAGCCGCGACCTGATCGGCCGCGACGGTATCGCCTCGATCTACGCCGGGCCGGAGGCCGCGGGTGCGTCCTGGGTGGCGATGCAGGCCTTCGTCGAGACGGGAGGTGAGGGCCATTTCGGCCGGCCCGCGACCGAGATGAAGTGCGCCGGGGCGCCGCTCAAGTACACGCTCCTCACCGACGACCGCCTGCGCGGCGCCGGCACCCGCGGGCGGGCGAACCTGACCTATTTCGCACACAACCAGGGGCTCTTCGCCGTGCCGCCGGTGGCGGCCAAGGTCGCGGAGATCTTCGCCGGGCGCGACGTGACGTGGCGCCCCGAGCACGTGCTCGCCGCGATCGAGCCCGGCCGCAAGCGCGCCACCTACCGCACGCCGGACGGCATGGTCGAGGCCGGCTACGACTTCATCCACGTGGTGCCGCCGATGCGCGCGCCGCGCCCCGTGCGCGAGAGCGGGCTCTCCTGGCAGGAGGGGCCGCTCGCCGCCGACGGCTGGGTCGAGGTGCACAAGCACACGATGCAGCACACCCGCTGGCCGAACGTCTTCGCCATCGGCGACGTCGCGGGCGTGCCCAAGGGCAAGACGGCGGCGAGCGTCAAGTGGCAGACCCCGGTCGCCTGCGAGAACATCGTCTCGTGGCTCGAGGAGCGCGAGCTCACCGCGTCCTACAACGGCTACACGTCCTGCCCGCTGGTGACGCGGGTCGGCACGGCGATGCTGGTGGAGTTCGACTACGACAACAACCTGACGCCGTCCTTCCCCTTCATCGATCCGCTCGAGGAAAGCTGGGTCGCCTGGGTGATCGAGGAGAAGGCGCTGATGCCGACCTACCACGCCATGCTGCGCGGGCTCGCCTGAGGGAGGACGACCGATGAAGGACTTTTCTCCGCACACCCTCCTGGCCATCGCGCAGGAGACCTTCGGGATCTGGCTGTGGGTGGGCCTGCTCGCGCTCGCCGGCCTTCTCGCGCTCTACGGCTTCCTGGTGCTCGCCCGCGCTCCCTTCCGCGGCGGGCCTCGCACGGGAGCGCTCGTGGCGGGCGTGCTCGCGGCGCTCGCCGCCGTGGCGCTGGCGCCGCGACTGACCGATGCCGGCCACGCGCACCTCGTCGCCGGGATCGACCTCGTGGCGATGGCGCTGATCGCGGCGGGCGCCTTCGCCGGCGGCGTCCTCGTCGCGTGGCCGATCCTGGCGGCCCTGTTCGGCCTGCCGGGCCGGCGCCGCCGCGCAGGCCTCACCAACGCCGCGCCGCGCGCCTCCCGTTGAGCCGCGCGACTCGGGATCAGCGCTCGGCCAGCGCCAGCCGCAGGCCGAGCAGCCCGAAGGCGGCGGCGAAGCCGCGCTTGAGCCACGTCACCACCGCCGGCCGCCCGATCACGTAGGCGCGCGTCGCCGCGGCGAAGGCGCCGTAGCCGACGAAGACGACGAAGGTCAGCCCCATGAAGACGAGGGCGAGGACGAGCATCGTCAGCGTCGGCGTGGCGGTCGTGGCCGGGACGAATTGCGGCAGGAACGCGAGAAAGAACACCGACAGCTTCGGGTTGAGAATGTTGATCAGGAAGCCGCTGGTCACGATGCGCATCGGCGGCGTGGGCGCCTTGTTCTCCGAAACCTCGAGCGCGCCGCCCTCGCGCAGCATCGAGATCGCCATCCACAGGAGATAGGCGACGCCGAGATACTTCACGATCTGGAAGGCGAGGGCGCTCGTGTGCAGCAGCGCCGCGAGGCCGACGATGCTCGCCGCGATGTGCGGCACGATGCCGAGCGTGCACCCGAACGCCGCGAGGACGCTCGCCCGCCACCCGCGCCCGAGCCCGTAGGCCAGCGTGTAGAGCACGCCGGTGCCGGGCAGGAGGATGACGATCAGCGAGGTGAGGAGATAGTCGAGGCTCACGGGTGGGCTCCTACGGTAGCGCGAGAGCAGGAGATCATGCCTCGACGGCGAGCGCAACGCGCCTCCGTCCCGCAGTGGGGGACGGCCGAACGGCCCCGCCGCCGTGCTGCGCACGGACTCCTCCCCTCCGGGGAGGATGCGCGCTCAATGGTTGTCGCGCGGAACGCCGAAGGTCGTGGCTATGCGCTGGTACTTCGTCGCGGGCTCGAGCGTCATGCCCTCCGAGAGCTGCCTGACCATGCCGCGCTGGATCTCCTGCCAGGGCGTCTGGCTCGCGGGGTGCGGGAAGCCGCCCTTGGCCGCGAGATCGGCGCGGCGGCGCTCGAGCTCGTCGGGCGGGAGCAGGATGTCGGCACGGCGGCGGTTCAGGTCGATGCGGATGCGGTCGCCGGTCTCGAGCAGCGCGAGCCCGCCGCCGGCGGCGGCCTCGGGCGAGGCGTTGAGGATCGAGGGGGAGGCGGAGGTGCCCGACTGGCGGCCGTCGCCGATGCAGGGCAGGGCGCGCACGCCGCGCTTGATGAGCGCGCCCGGCGGCTGCATGTTCACCACCTCCGCCGCGCCGGGATAGCCGATCGGCCCCGCCCCGCGCATGATCAGGATCGTGTCCTCGTCGATGCCGAGCGTGGGATCGTCGATGCGGGCGTGGTAGTCCTCCGGGCCGTCGAAGACGACGGCGCGGCCCTCGAAGGCGAGCGGGTCGTCCGGGTTCTGGAGGTAGCGCTCGGCGAACTCCTTGGAAATCACGCTCGTCTTCATGATGGCCGAGTCGAACAGCGTGCCCTTGAGGTGCAGGAAGCCCGCCTTCTCGCGCATCGGCGACGCGTAGGGGCGAATCACCTCACGATCCCGCGAATGCTTGCCGCGGCAGTTCTCGCCCATCGTGGCGCCGTTGGCGGTGAGCGCGTCCTCGTGGATCTTGCCGGCCTCGATCAACTCGGCCATCACCGCGGGCAGGCCCCCGGCGCGGAAGTACTCCTCGCCGAGGAAGCGTCCCGCCGGCTGCATGTCGACGAGGAGCGGGATCTCGAAGCCGACGCGCTCCCAGTCGTCGCAGTCGAGCGGCACGCCGACGTGCTTGGCGATGGCGTTGAGGTGGATCGGCGCATTGGTCGAGCCGCCGATGGCCGAGCAGGCGACGATGGCGTTCTCGAAGGCCTCGCGGGTGAGGATCTCCGAGGGCCTGAGGTCCTCCCACACCATCTCCACGATGCGCTTGCCGGTGAGGTACGACATCTGCCCGCGCTCGCGATAGGGCGCGGGGATCGCCGCCTGGCCGGGCAGCGACATGCCGAGCGCCTCGGCGAGCGCGTTCATGGTCGAGGCGGTGCCCATCGTGTTGCAATGGCCGTTCGAGGGCGCCGAGGAGCCGACGATGTCCATGAACTGCTGGAAGTCGATGTCGCCCGCCGCGTGCCGCTCGCGCGCCGCCCAGATCACCGTGCCGGAGCCGGTGCGGCTGCCGTCCATCCAGCCGTTGAGCATCGGGCCGACGTTGAGCGCGATCGCCGGTATGTCGACCGTCGCCGCCGCCATGAGGCAGGCGGGGGTGGTCTTGTCGCAGCCGGTGAGCAGCACGACGCCGTCGAGCGGGTATCCGTAGAGCACCTCGACGAGGGAGAGGTAGGCGAGGTTGCGGTCGAGCGCGGCGGTGGGCCGCTTTCCGGTCTCCTGGATCGGGTGGCAGGGGAACTCGAGCGCGAGCCCGCCCGCCGCGGTGATGCCGTCACGCACCCGCTTGGCCAGCTCCATGTGGTGCCGGTTGCAGGGCGCGAGGTCGGAGCCGGTCTGTGCGATGCCGATGATCGGCTTGCCCGAGCGCAGCTCCTCCCCGGTCAGGCCGTAGTTGAGGTAGCGCTCGAGGTAGAGCGCCGTCATGCCCGGGTTGTCGGGGTTGTCGAACCACAGGCGCGAGCGCAGCTCGGCGGGAGAGATGCGGCGGCGCGCGGGCATGGCGTTTCCTCGTCGTTGGTCGTGCTTCGGCGCGGGATCATACGCGGCTCGCGCCGGCTGTCGACGGGGGAGGCCGATCGCGACGTCCCGGTCTCACGCCGGATCGCCGCGGGCGAGCGCGATCGCCTCCTCGAGCACCGTCTCGTCGCCGACCTGATTGGCCAGGATCAGCACGAGCCGGGTGTTGAGGGCGGCGCTCTCCTCGTCGGAGAGGCCGCGGTGGGCGTCGATCAGGGCGCGGTAGGCGCGGTCGGGGTCTGGCAGGCGGCTCGTCGTGTCGAGGCCGCCGGGGGCGCGGGCGGGGGCGGCTCGCGTCTCGGTCATGCGACGTCTCCCAGCATGCGGCGGGCGGCGGCGGCGACGCGCGCCGGGTCCTCGTGGCGCAGGCGCGCGGCGAGGTGCTGGTCCGGGCGCACGAGCCAGCTCGCGCCCGGCACCGCGTCGAAGCGCTCGCGGAAACGGCCCTCGATGTCGATGAGGTCCTTGCCGATCACGATCCGGCGCAAGCCCTCGGGCGGCGGGCCGTGGTCGGCGCCGTCGGGCATGACGATCTCCACCGCGTCCCCGCCGACCTCGGCGAGGAGCCAGGCGGGGGTGCCGTCCGCACGCTCCATCGGCGCGTCCGGGATCGGCGCGCCCAGCCGCGCCGTGCCGGCCCAGGGCTCGGCGTCGGGCGTCGAGAGCGGGCTGGCGCGATAGGTCGACGGCGTCGAGAGCCGGCCCGAGTTCACCATCCGCTCGGCGAAGCCGCAATCGCGCGCGAGCGTCAGCGCGGCGTCGCGAAAGCGCATCTCCTGCGCGGTGCGCGGCGCGATGAAGTCGGTCGCGCGGGTGGAGTGGCCGATGTTCTCGTCGGCCGCGGCGACGCGCTCGACGTCGTAGGTGTCGACGAGGCTCGCCGGCGCCTCGCCCCGGATCACCCGTGCGAGCTTCCAGGCGAGGTTCTCCGCGTCCTGGATGCCGGAATTGGCCCCGCGTGCGCCGAAGGGCGAGACCTGGTGGGCGGCGTCGCCGGCGAAGACGACGCGCCCGTGCACGAAGCGCTCCAGGCGGCGGCACTGGAAGGTGTAGACCGAGACCCATTCCAGCGCGAAGTCGTCATGGCCGAGCATCCGCGCGATGCGCGGGGTCACCACGTCCGGCTTCTGCTCGTGCGCCGCGTCGGCGTTCGCGCCCAGCCCGAGGTCGATGCGCCAGATCCCGTCGGGCTGCTTGTGCAGGAGCGCGGAGCGCCCTTCGTGGAAGGGCGGGTCGAACCAGAACCAGCGCTCGGTGGGAAAGGCCTCCGACATCCGCACGTCCGCGATGAGGAAGCGCTCCTCGAAGGCCTCGCCGACGAAGTCGAGGCCGAGCATGGCCCGGGTCGGCGAGCGCGCGCCGTCGGCGGCGACGACCCAGTCCGCGCGCAGCGTGTAGGGACCGTCCGGCGTCTCGATCGTCAGCGCCGCGCCGTCGGGGAGATGCGCGAGGCCCGTCACCTTGTTGCGCCAGCGGATGTCGAGCGCGTCGAGCTCGCCGGCGCGCTGCACCAGGAAGTGCTCCAGGTAGTATTGCTGCAGGTTCACGAAGGCCGGCATGGCGTGGCCGGTCTCGGGGAGCAGGTCGAAGGCGTAGAGCGCATCCTCGCCCTGGAACACGCGCCCGAGCTTCCAGGTCACGCCCTTCTCGACGCAGGCGCGCCCGACGCCGAGCCGATCGAGGATCTCCAGCGTGCGCTTGGCCCAGCACAGCCCCCGCGAGCCCGCGCCGATCCGGTCGGCGTCGTCGAGGAGCACGACGGGCACGCCGCGCTGGGCGAGGTCGATCGCGCAGGCGAGGCCGACCGGTCCGGCGCCGATCACCACGACGGGGCGGCGCACGACCGCGCCGTCCTGGTCCGGCGAGCGGTGATAGGAGAACTGGTAGAGGGACTTGCGGGCGTTTTCCGCCATTTGCCGCGAACCTCCCTTGATTTCGGTTCGGCCGCACCGACACGGGCGACCGAGCTCCCAATAATCCTGCGTATCCAGTCGGTACACCATTCCTTCCGGCTGGGGTCGAGGTGAGCCTGCGGCGCAGGCCTGCCTTCCCCCTCGTGGGGAAGGTGCCCCCGGAGGGGGCGGATGGGGGGCGGGATGCAGCGCGAGCCACGTCCGAGCTGTCGCGACCGTGATCGCCGCTGCATCGGCGTCGAGCACGTTCTGCACGCCCCCCACCCCCGGCCCCTCCCCACGAGGGGGAGGGGAGAACGTCGGCGGGCTGCACCCACGGAGTGCACCAAGCTCTGCCGGCTTCCTTCGACGAGGAGGTGCCGGCCGTCGGCTCACCCCTGGAGCGCCGCCCACATCTCGCGGTCGCGCTCGGCGGTCCAGATCGTCGGATGGTCGACGCCGGACGCCTCGTCGTAGGCGCGTGCCACGTTGAAGGGCTGGCAGTGCTCGTAGATGGCGAAGGAGCCGAAGCGCGGGTCCATGACGGACCGCGTCGCGTCGTAGGTCTCCTTGAGCGAGCGGCCCCTGGCGACCGACAGCTCGGCCTGGGTGTAGAGCGTCTGAACGAAGTCTCGCGTCATGGCGATCGCCTCGCGCACCGTGGCGCGGTCGGTCAGCGCGTCGCCGCGGCCCGGGACGAGCGCCTTCGGGTCGGCGTTGCGGATGCCGTTCAGCGTCTCGGGCCACTCGCGCAGGTGGGCGTCGCCGCAATAGCAGGCGGAGTGGTACTCGACGAGGTCGCCGGAGAACATCACCTGCGCATCCGGCACCCAGGCGACCACGTCGCCCGCCGTGTGCCCCGCGCCGAGGTGGTAGAGCTTCACCTCGCGCTTGCCGAGGAAGACGCTCATCTCGGTGTCGAAGACGAGGTTCGGCCGGGTCAGGCCGGGAATCGAATCGGCGCCGCGGAAGAGCCGCGGGAAGCGGCCGAGCTCGCTCTCCCAGTCCTGCTGCCCGCGCTCCTGGATCAGCGCCATCGTCAGGTCGGACGCGATGACGCCCTGCGCGCCGTAGGCGGAGGCGCCCAGCACGCGCACCGCGTGGTAGTGCGTCAGCAACACGTACTTGATCGGCTTGTCGGTCACGGTCCGCACGCGGGCGATCACGTCCTGCGCCATCGCCGGCGTCGCCTGTGCGTCGATCACCATGCAGCAATCGTCGCCGACGATGATGCCGGAATTGGGGTCGCCCTGCGCCGTGTAGGCGTAGAGGTCCGGCCCGATCTCCTCGAAGGTGACGGTCTTCTCGGTCATGTCGCCCGTCGAGGCGAAGCTCTTGGTCATTATTGTCTCCCGTTGCTCTTCAATTGATCGAGGCGGTTGGGCGCGCCTATCCTTTCCTGTAGGGGAAGGTGGCCCGACGCGAAGCGGCGGGACGGATGGGGCGCGCCGAAGGCGCGTTCCGCGAAGCGGAAATTGGGCGCCTCCAAGCCGTCCGGCCCTGCATAGATTCGGCTTCGCCGAACGCGCGTCCCGCGCGCCCCATCCGTCTCGGCTTCGCCGAGCCACCTTCTCCTACAGGGAAGGATTGCGATGGCGAAGCGGGTAGACGCTGCTGCTCCTCCTCCTCCCTCAACCCGTCTCCACCACCTGCTCGATCGCCCCGAACAGCGAGTGGCCGGCCTCGTCCTTCATCTCGATGCGCACACTGTCGCCGAACCTCAGGAACGGCGTGCGCGCCTCGCCCGTCGCGATCGTCTCGACCATGCGGACCTCCGCGATGCAGGAATAGCCGAGGCCGCCCTGGTCGACCGGCCGCCCGGGGCCGCCGCCCTCGTCCCGGTTCGAGACCGTGCCCGAGCCGATGATCGTTCCGGCCGACAAGGGCCGCGTGCGCGCCGCGTGGGCGATCAGGCGGGGGAAGTCGAAGGTCATGTCGACGCCGGCGTTCGGGCGGCCGAAGGGCTTTCCGTTGACGTAGCTGAGCAGCGGAAGCGAGACCTTTCCGCCGGCCCACGCCGCGCCGAGCTCGTCGGGCGTCACCGCCACGGGCGAGAAGGCGGAGGAGGGCTTGGCCTGGAAGAAGCCGAATCCCTTGGCGAGCTCGCCCGGGATGAGGTTGCGCAGCGAGACGTCGTTCACGAGCATAACCAGCCGGATCGCGTCCGCCGCGACCTCGGGCGTCGCGCCCATGGGCACGTCGCCGACGACGACGGCGATCTCCGCCTCGAAGTCGATGCCGAAGGCCTCGTCCGCCATGCGAATCGGGTCGCGCGGGCCGAGGAAGGCGTCCGAGCCGCCCTGGTACATCAGCGGATCGGTCCAGAAGCTCTCCGGCATCTCGGCCCCGCGCGCCTTGCGGACCAGCTCCACGTGATTCACGTAGGCCGACCCGTCCGCCCACTGATAGGCGCGGGGGAGGGGCGAGGCGCAGTCGTGCTCGTGGAAGCGGAAGGAAGGGACGGCCCCGTGCTCCAGGCTCTCCGCGAGATCCGCGAGGCGCGGCGCCACGCGCTCCCAGTCGTCGAGCGCCGCCTGTAGCGTGGCGACGACGGGAAAGGCGTCCGTGGCGTGCGTCAGGTCGCGCGAGACGACCACGAGGCGGCCGTCGCGGCCGTGCTTGAGAGAGGCTAATTTCATGGCGTAGCGCGCACCTTTCGTGCTTGTCTGACCATCAGGGGAAACGACCGGAGAAGGACCCGCCCATGACCACCAACCCCAACAGAAGAGCGTTCCTCAAGACCGCCGGGCTCGGCGCCGGCGCCGCCGCCGCGACCACGATCGCCGCCCCGGCGATCGCGCAGTCCCAGCCTTCGGTGACCTGGCGCATGCAGTCGAGCTTCCCGAACTCGCTCGACACCATCTATGGCACGATGGAGACGTTCGCGCGCTACGTCTCGGAAGCGACGGACGGGAATTTCACCATCCAGACCTTCAAGCCCGGCGACATCGTCGGCGGCCTGCAGGTGCTCGACGCCGTCTCGAACGGCACGATCGAGGCGGGGCACACCCCGTTGTACTTCTACTTCGGCCGCGAGCCGGCCCTCGGCTTCGCCACCGGCGTGCCCTTCGGTCTCAACGCCCGCCAGCAGCATTCCTGGTGGCACTTCGGCGGCGGCGAGGGGCTGATCAACGAGGTGCTCGCGCCGATGAACGCGATCTCCCTCGCCTGCGGCAACTCGGGCGCTCAGATGGGCGGCTTCTTCCGCAAGGAGATCAACTCCCTCGCCGACCTCGACGGCCTCAAGTTCCGCATCGGCGGCCTCGGCGGGCAGGTGATGGCGCGGCTCGGCGTCGTGCCCCAGCAGATCGCGCCCGGCGACATCTACTCGGCGCTGGAGCGCGGCACGATCGACGCGACGGAGTTCGTCGGCCCCTACGACGACCTCAAGCTCGGCTTCCACGAGGTGGCGAAGTACTACTACGCGCCGGGCTTCTGGGAGGGTGGGGCGATGCTGCACGCCGCCATCAACCTCGAGGCCTGGAACGCGCTGCCGGCGCACTACCAGGCGATCGTCCGCCACGCCTCGGAGGCGGCCAACAACTGGATGCTCGCCAAGTACGACGCGGTGAACCCGGGCGCGCTCAAGGAGCTGGTCTCCAAGGGCGCCGAGCTGCGCTACTTCCCGCAGGACGTCATGGAGGCGGCGCTCTCGGCGGCGAACGCCTACTACGACGAGACGGCGGCCTCCAACGAGGCGTTCAAGCGCTCGTGGGACAGCTACCGCGCCTTCCGCGACGACGCGCTGCTGTGGTGGCCGGTGAACGAGCTGGCCTTCGACAACTTCATGGCCCGCACCCGCGGGCGGGGGTGAGGCGATCCGCTCCCGGCACGCGCCGACCGACTCCCCTCCCCCTCGTGGGGAGGGGCCGTGGGTGGGGGGCGTGCCGGAAAGCCGCGCCGGTCCCGACCAACGACGACGGTCGGACTTCGACCCGGTTGAGACAGTTCTGACCGCCCCACACCCCCGGCCCCTCTCCACGAGGGAGAGGGGAGAGCCGACGTCGCGGTCGCGGTACGAGCGAGACGCGGCAGCGGGACGCATCGGGCGCTGCGTTCCGCTCGAGATCACTTCGGCTCGCGCCGGGTGGGGTCGAAGTGCTTCTTCAGGCCCTGCCAGCAGTCGATGTACGAATCCTGCAGCTCGGGCAGCCCCGCCGCCCAGGCGGTCACGCGCTGCGGGAAGCGGGTCTCGAACATGAAGGCCATGGTGCCCGCGAGCTTGGTGGGCCCGAGATCGACGTTCGAGGCGTGCTCGAAGGCCTGCATGTCCGGCCCGTGGGGCAGCATCTGGTTGTGGAGCGAGAAGCCGCCGGGGACGAAGCCCTCGGGCTTGGCGTCGTAGACGCCGTAGACGAGGCCCATGAACTCGCTCATCAGGTTGCGGTGGTACCAGGGCGGGCGGAAGGTGTTCTCCGCCACCATCCAGCGGTCGGGGAAGATGACGAAGTCGATGTTGGCCGAGCCGGGCGTCTCGGTCGGCGCGGTGAGCACCGTGAAGATCGACGGGTCCGGGTGGTCGAACAGGAGCGCGCCCACCGGCGCGAAGCGGCGCAGGTCGTACTTGTAGGGCGCGTAGTTGCCGTGCCAGGCGACGACGTCGAGCGGGGACTGCTCGATCTTGGTCATGAACAGGTCGCCGCCCCACTTCACGTAGAGGAAGCTCTCCTCCTCGACGTCCTCGTAGGCCGCCACCGGCGTGAGGAAGTCGCGCGGGTTGGCGAGGCAGTTGGCGCCGATCGGCCCGCGATCGGGCAGCGTGAGCTGGCCGCCGTAGTTCTCGCACACGTAGGCCCGCGCCGGCCCGTCCACGAGCTCGACCTTGAAGATCACGCCGCGTGGGATGACGCAGATCTCGCCCGGCCCGAACTCGATCACGCCGAACTCGGTGCGAAAGCGCAGATGGCCTTCCTGCGCCACGACGAGATATTCCCCGTCGGCGTTGAAGAAATACTCGTTGCCCATGGAGCGCGTCACGAAGGCGAGGTGGGCGGCCATGCCCACCTGCGTGTCCGAATCGCCCGCGGTGGTGATGGTGCGCAGCCCCGTGACGAAAGTGAGCGCCTCGCCGGGGATCGGCACCGGGTTCCAGCGCATCTGGCCGATCGTGGCCTGCGTGTCCTCGCGGCACGGCCCGGTGCGGATGAAGCCGCGGTCCACGCGGGCGTAGCGGTGCGAGTGCTTCACCGAGGGACGGATGCGGTAGAGCCAGGAGCGCTGGTTCGTCGCCTGCGGCGCGGTGAAGGGCGAGCCGGAGAGCTGCTCGGCGTAGAGGCCGTAGTTGATCTTCTGCGGGGAGTTCATGCCCACCGGAAGCGCGCCCTCGAGCGCCTCGGTCTCGAAGGAGTTGCCGAAGCCGGACATGTAGTTCGGCACGATCGCGGTCTCCCGGCCCTGGAGGTCGGGGCTCGTGAAGCCGGTGGTCTGGTGGACGGTCATGGATGTCTCCCGTGCGGCGCGGGCGCCCGGCGCGATTGCGACGCGCGAGCCGCCACGCTCGGATGCTGCCCTTGCCAAGATGGCCGCGATGGTCATAATGGTTGCACCAGCAACCGATTTCTGTCAACGATGCGGACCTCCCCCCAAGCCGAATCCCTCGCGGACATGCCAGCGAACGCTCCCACGCACGACGGGCCGCCCGGCGGTCCGGCGCTGACGCTCGAGCGCTTCCTGCCCTATCGCCTGAACGTCATCGCGACGACGGTGTCGAACGCGCTGGCGCGGATCTACGCCGAGCGCTTCGGCATCACCATTCCGCAATGGCGCATCGTCGCCACGCTCGGTCAGTTCGACACCCGAACGGCGCGCGACATCGCGGCGCACGCGGTGATGCACAAGTCGACGGTCTCCCGGGCGGTGGCGGCGCTCGCCGAGCGCGGAATCGTCGAGCGGCGGCCGAACGCCGAGGACATGCGCGAGGAGCTGCTCGCGCTGACGCGGGAGGGCAGGGGGATCTACGAGGCGGTGGCGCCCGAGGCGCTCGCCTTCGAGCGCGCGGTGTTCACCGGGCTGACGGACGCCGAGCGCGAGACGCTGTTCGGGCTCATCGACCGGCTCGACGCGCGCATGCGCAGCCTCGCGCCCGACCTCGATCCCTCGGACGCATCGGAGGGGGCGCGATGAAGCTCCACGGCTATTTCCGCTCCTCCGCCGCCTACCGCGTGCGGATCGCGCTCAACCTGAAGGGCGTTCCCTACGAGCACGCGACGGTCCATCTCCTGAAGGGCGAGCACCGCGGCGAGGCCTGGCGCGCGCGCCACCCGCAGGGGCGCGTGCCCGCGCTCGAGACGGACGAGGGCGCGTTCCTGATCCAGTCGCCGGCGATCCTCGAGTTCATCGAGGAGCGCTGGCCGCAGCCGCCGCTGCTGCCGCATGACGCGCTCGAGCGGGCGCGCGTGCGCGCCGTGTGCGCGATCGTCGCCTGCGACATCCATCCGCTCAACAATCTCGCGACGCTCGGCTGGCTGAAGGAGCGGCTCGGTGCGGACCAGGCGGCCGTCGACGCCTGGTACGCGCACTGGGTGAGCGAGGGCTTCGCGGCGATCGAGCGGCTGATCGCGCCCGCCCCCTACGCCTTCGGGGAGACGCCCGGCATGGCGGATCTCCACATCGTTCCGCAGGTTTTCAACGCACGACGCTTCTCGGTGCCGCTCGAGGCCTTCCCGAGGATCCGCGCCGTGGCGGAGGCCTGCGCCGCGCATCCCGCCTTCGCGGCGGCGGCGCCCGAGAACCAGCCCGACGCGGCCTGAACCCCGCGTCGCGCGATTGCGAGCACGTTCGCGAAGACGAACCAGATCACGAGGAGGATGGACATGGGTCCCTTTCCGCACGACGCCCCGCCGCCGCAGATCAGCGACGACAACCCGATGGGCACCGACGGCTTCGAGTTCGTGGAATACGCCCATCCGCAGCCCGAGCAGCTCGCGGCGCTGTTCGAGCGCATGGGCTTCACCGCGGTGGCGAAGCACCGCTCGAAGAACGTGACGCTCTATCGCCAGGGCGACATCAACTTCGTGCTGAACTCGGAGCCGGAGAGCTTCGCGGCGAAGTTCGCCGCCGAGCACGGGCCGTGCGCGCCCGCCATGGCGTTTCGCGTGGTCGACGCCGCGCACGCCTACGAGCGCGCGATCAAGCTCGGCGCCAAGCCGGCCCGCACGCAGATCGGGCCGATGGAGCTCGCCATCCCCGCGATCGAGGGCATCGGCGGCCTGCAGATCTACTTCGTCGACCGCTACGGCGCCAAGGGATCGATCTACGACGTCGATTTCGTCTGGGCCGGCGAGCGCGACCCGCACCCGACGGGCGCGGGGCTCCATTACATCGACCATCTGACCCACAACGTGAATCGCGGGCGGATGAACGAGTGGGCCGGCTTCTACGAGCGGCTCTTCAACTTCCGCCAGATTCGCTACTTCGACATCTCCGGCAAGCTCACCGGCCTGCATTCGCGGGCGATGACCTCGCCGGACGGCAAGATCCGCATCCCGATCAACGAGGACGCGGGCGAGTCGGGCCAGATCGAGGAATACCTCAAGGAGTACAAGGGCGAGGGCATCCAGCACGTGGCGCTCGGCGCGCAGGACCTCTACGAGACGATCGAGACGCTGATCGAGAAGGGCGTGGAGTTCATGCCCGCGCCCAACGAGATCTACTATTCCCGCATCGACAAGCGCCTGCCCAAGCACGGCGAGGACGTGGCGCGGCTCCAGCGCGACGGCATCCTCATCGACGGCGAGGGCGTGCTCGAGGGCGGCTTCACCAAGGTGCTGCTGCAGCGCTTCACCAAGACCGTGATCGGCCCGATCTTCTTCGAGTGCATCCAGCGCAAGGGCGACGACGGCTTCGGCGAGGGCAACTTCAAGGCCCTGTTCGAGTCGATCGAGGAGGACCAGATCCGACGCGGGGTGCTCAAGGAGAAGGCGTGACGGTCGGCGTGGTGCGGGCGATGGAGCGGGGCGATCTCTCCGGATTTTCGCCCTTGCCAGCGCGCGCGCGACGCTGATATGAGGATGGCCCGCGACGGACACGCCGCGGGTGAGGCCTCGTGGCGGAGTGGTTACGCAGAGGACTGCAAATCCTTGCACCCCGGTTCGATTCCGGGCGAGGCCTCCAACGCTCCCGGCGACGACCGACCGCGATCATGCCGCCTCGCCCGAGGGCGGCCGCGTCGTCTTCGCCGACGACGATCCGCCGGGCGTGCGGCTGCCGGGCGCATGGCCGCGGCCTCACCGCACCGGGCCCCACCGGAACACCGCACCGTCCGGCCGCTCACCCTGCGGCCGCTTACCCCGCGCTTCTCGTCCGTAGGATCATCCGCCCTTGGGAGAAGCGCTCCCCGTCGCCTGCGCGGGTCCGTACCCGGAGGCGGGACGTCCGATCCGAGCGGCCGCGCCCGCCCGCGCCCGCTTGCCTTTTGCGGGCCGATCCACCAAAAGCCTCGACGTTCGCAGTGAGACGCCGACCCGATCCGAGAGGCTCCGATGATCGACTTCGCCCGCGTGCGCCGCATGATGGTGGATCACCAGCTGCGCACCTACGACATCACCGATCTCGGCATCCTCTCGGCCATGAACGAGGTCCCCCGCGAGGCCTTCGCGCCCGACGAGGCGAAGGCGCTCGCCTATTCCGACCAGAGCCTCCCCGTGGCGCAGACGCAGGACGGCGGGCGCTTCCTGCTGCCCGCGATGATCTTCGGGCGCCTGCTGCAGAACCTGCGCCTCGGCGCGGGCGAGCGCGCGCTCGTCGTGGCGAGCGCGCTCGGGTACGAGGCGGTGGTGATGCAGCGGCTCGGCGCTGCGGTGACGATCCTCGAATCGGACGAGGCCGTCGCGGAGCGCACCCGCGTCCTCCTCGCGGAGCATGGGGCGGGATCGGTGGAGGTCGTGGTCGGCCCGCTCGACGGCGGCTGCCCGGCGACGGCGCCTTTCGACGTCATCTACGTGAACGGCGCGGCGCAGGTGCGCCCGCAGGCGCTGCTCGACTGCCTCGCGGAGGACGGGCGGCTCGGCGTGATCGTCGGCGACGGCAGCCGCACGAGCCGCGCGAGCCTGTTCGTGCGCTCGGGCGACACGTTCGGATCGCGCGCGATCTTCGACGCCGCCGCACCATTGCTGCCGCCGTTCCGTGAGGAGCCGGGATTCGTCTTCTGATCGATCCGGGCGCGTGTCTCGCGCAGGAGGCGCCGGATGGACGGGTCCCCGGCGTGGTTTTGGGGCAACGGGTGTCGGAGAAATGGCGGTGGCGTGGCGCTTCTCCTTGCTCGACTCGGCTGCGACCGTATTCTGCGCCGACCATGCCGCCCAAACGTCGAGGCCCAAGCGTGATGCTCGAAGCTCGTGGGACGATACCGCGCCACGCGGGCAGGGCCAGTTCAGGAAACCCGTGATGCCCCGCGCCAGATCCGCCCGTTGGAACGCAGCGCTGATCGCCGCCGCGCTGGGACTGTCGACCGTGCTCCCGGGTGGCGGGGCGCGCGCCGAGACGCTCGAATCGGCGCTCGCGCGCGCCTACACCGCGAGCCCGATCATCAACGGGGAGCGGGCGGGAGTGCGCGCGACGGACGAGAACGTGCCCCGCGCACTCTCCGGCTATCGCCCCCGCATCAGCGCCAGCGCCGACATCGGTCGCACCTGGAGCGAGCGCGACGTGCGTGGTGTGCGCACGGAATCCGCGCTGACGCCGCGGGGAATCGGGCTGCAGATCGACCAGTCGATCTACAACGGCGGCCGCACCGCCGCCGCCGTGCGCCAGGCCGAGAGCCAGGTCTTCGCCGCGCGCCAGAACCTCGAGGCGTCCGTCCAGGACGTGCTGTTCCAGGCCGTGCAGGCCTACATGAACGTCCTGCGCGACACGGCGATCCTCAACCTCCAGACCAACAATTTCGACGTCCTGGGCGAGCAGCTGCGGCAGACGCAGGACCGCTTCGACGTCGGCGAGGTGACGCGCACCGACGTCGCCCAGTCCGAGGCGCGCGTCGCCGCCGCGCGCTCCCAGGTGAGCCTCGGCGAGGCCAACCTGCGCTCGAGCATCGCGATCTACCGCCGGGTCGTCGGCGTCGATCCGCGCCAGCTCCAGCCGGGCAGCGTGCCGCAGAACCTCATCCCCGGCACGATCGACGCCGCGGTGCAGACGGCGCTCGCCGAGAACCCCAACATCATCGCGGCGCGCCACGCTCTGGATGCCGCGCAGGCGCAGGTGCGTCTCGTCGAGGGCGAGCTGCTGCCGAGCCTGGGCGTCCAGGGGTCCGTGAACCAGCGCTACAGCTCGAACATCGCCGGGGACAGCGTGACCTCCGCCCAGATCGTGGCGCGGCTCGACGTGCCGCTCTACCAGGGTGGCGAGGTCTCCGCGCGGGTGCGCCAGGCCAAGGAGATCGCGCAGCAGCGGCGATTCGACGTGGACCTGGTGCGCGAGCAGGTGCGGGCCGCGGTGATCGCCGCCTGGGGGCAGTACGAAGCCTCGACCGCGCAGATCGTGGCCGCGCAGGCGCAGGTCTCCGCCGCCGAGACCGCGCTCACCGGCGTGCGCGAGGAGGCGCGCGTCGGCCAGCGCACCACGCTCGACGTGCTCAATGCGCAGCAGGAGCTCCTGAACGCGCGCGTCAACCTGATCACGGCCCAGCGCGACCGCGTGGTCGCCGCCTACTCGGTCGTTCAGGCGATGGGCCGGCTGGCGCCGCCTCGGCTGGCGCTTAACGTCGAGGTGTACGATCCTTCGGTGCATTTCGAGCAGGTGGACGGCCTCTGGTACGGGACGCAGACCCCGTCCGGGCAATGACGTCGCGGTGGATCGCTTCGAAAGCCGCTTTGCACCGCATCGCCCCCTCGCGTTAAGCTTTCGTTGACCATGCCGGCCGATGCTCGGCGCGTGGAATCGTGATCGGTGAGTGCTTCATGAGCCCGGCCAGCCCCAAGAGCGCCAAGTCCGAAGAGCCGACGATGGAGGACATCCTCGCCTCCATCCGCCGGATCATCGCCGACGACCAGGCGTCCGCGGCGCAGCCCGAGGAGGAGCCGGAGGTCGACGAGCCCGAGGACGACGGCGCAGCCGGCAACTCCCAGTCCGCCGTCGACGACATGTTCGGGGACGATCCGGAGCCCGAGGCGGAGGAGGAAGAGGAGGAGGAGGTTCTCGATCTCGGCGCCGTCGCCGAGCCGGTGGCCAAGGTCGCGGCCGATCCCTCGCCGCTCGACCTCGAGCACGAGGACATCGACTTCCGCACCGCCGCCTTCGAGGCCGAGACCGACTTCGATGCGCTTCCCGGGCCGGAGCCCGAGCCGGAGATGGAGGCCTTCGACGAGGAGGAGGAGGAGGAGGACGAGCCCGTCCCGGACGGGCCCGCGCCCTACGTGCCGCCACCGATGCCGGAGCCGCCGCCGCGGCGGTCCTTCGATCAGGAGCGCCTCGTCTCCGAGGCGACGGACGCCGCCGTCGGCGGCTCGTTCAACATGCTCGCCCACGCGGTGCTCTCGAACCAGGGCCGCACGCTGGAAGATCTCGTCAAGGAAATGCTGCGGCCGATGCTCAAGGACTGGCTCGACGACAACCTGCCGAGCATCGTCGAGCGCCTCGTACGTGCCGAGATCGAGCGCGTATCACGCGGACGCTGATCCGCGCGCACGCTCCGCCACCCGTTGACTTGCGCGCTCGCCTCCGGTTTCTAGCCGGGGCTCGAGGGCGCGCACCACGGGCGCGTTTCCGTTTCGAGATACGATCGGCCGATCCCATGATGGACAAGACGTTCGACCACGCCGCCGTCGAGGGGCGTATCGCCAAGGTGTGGGAGGATGCGGACGCGTTCCGCGCCGGGCGCCCGGAGCGTGCGGACGCCGAGCCCTACACGATCATGATCCCGCCGCCGAACGTGACGGGCTCGCTGCACATGGGGCATGCGCTCAACAACACGCTCCAGGACGTGCTGTGCCGGTTCGAGCGCATGCGCGGGCGCGACGTGCTCTGGCAGCCGGGCATGGACCATGCCGGCATCGCGACGCAGATGGTCGTCGAGCGCAAGCTCGCAGCCGAGAACCGGACGGACCGCCGCAGCATGGGCCGCGAGGCCTTCCTGAAGGAGGTCTGGGCCTGGAAGGAGGAGAGCGGCGGGGCGATCGTCAACCAGCTCAAGCGGCTCGGCGCCTCCTGCGACTGGTCGCGCGAGCGCTTCACCATGGACGAGGGGCTCTCGAAGGCCGTGCTGAAGGTCTTCGTCGACCTCTACCGCCAGGGCCTGCTCTACAAGGACAAGCGCCTCGTCAACTGGGACCCGAAGTTCCAGACGGCGATCTCCGACCTCGAGGTGCAGCAGGTCGAGCAGAAGGGCCACCTCTGGCACTTCCGCTACCCGATCGAGGGGCAGGCAGGCCGCTTCATCACGGTCGCGACCACCCGCCCCGAGACGATGCTCGGCGACACGGCGGTGGCGGTGCATCCGGACGACGAGCGCTACGCGGACCTCGTGGGCAAGTTCGCGATCCTGCCGCTGGTCGGCCGGCGCATCCCGATCGTCGCCGACGACTACTCGGACCCGGAGAAGGGATCGGGCGCGGTGAAGATCACGCCGGCGCACGACTTCAACGATTTCGAGGTCGGCAAGCGGCACGACCTGCCGCTCGTCAACATCTTCGACCGGTCGGCTCGGGTGTCGCTCGAGGAGAACGAGGACTTCCTGCGCGATGCCGCACCCGAGCCGGAGGCGCTGGCGCTGCACGGGCTCGACCGGTTCGAAGCGCGCACGCGCGTCGTCGCGTTGATGGAGGCGCGCGGGCTCCTCGTCGAGATCGTCGCGAACGTCCACGCGGTGCCCCACGGGGACCGCTCCGGCGTCGTGGTCGAGCCGTACCTCACCGACCAATGGTTCGTGAACGTGAAGCCGCTCGCCGAGCGTGCGCTCGCGGCCGTGAAGGACGGGCGCACCCGCTTCGTGCCGGAGACGTGGGAGAAGACCTATTTCCAATGGCTCGAGAACATCGAGCCGTGGTGCGTCTCGCGCCAGCTCTGGTGGGGGCACCAGATCCCGGCCTGGTACGACGAGGAGGGCAACGTCTTCGTCGCCTACGACGAGGACGAGGCGCGCGCGCAGGCCCGCGACAAGCACGACCGCGAGGTCGCGCTCACCCGCGACGAGGACGTGCTCGACACCTGGTTCTCCTCGGCGCTCTGGCCGTTCTCCACGCTCGGCTGGCCGGACGCGACGCCGGAGGTCGCCCGCTACTACCCCACGAGCACCCTCGTCACCGGCTTCGACATCATCTTCTTCTGGGTCGCCCGGATGATGATGGCGGGTCTTCATTTCATGGACGAGGTGCCCTTCGACACGGTCTACATCCACGCGCTCGTCCGCGACGAGAAGGGCGCCAAGATGTCGAAGTCGAAGGGCAACGTCATCGACCCGCTCTCGCTGATCGACCAGTTCGGGGCCGACGCCCTGCGCTTCACGCTCGCGGCCATGGCGGCGCAGGGGCGCGACATCAAGCTCGCGGTCTCGCGCGTCGAGGGCTACCGCAACTTCTCGACCAAGATCTGGAACGCCGCGCGCTTCGCCGAGATGAACGGCTGTGCGCGCGTCGCCGGCTTCGACCCGAAGGCGGTCGAGGAGACCCTCAACCGCTGGGCGCTCTCCGAATGCGCCAGGGCGTTCGCGGACGTCGGCGCGGCGATCGAGGCCTATCGCTTCAACGACGCCGCCGCGGCCGCCTACCGCTTCACCTGGAACGTGTTCTGCGACTGGTATCTCGAGCTCGCCAAGCCCGTGCTCCAGGGCGAGGACGGTCCGGCCAAGGACGAGACCCGGGCCACCGCGGCGTTCCTCCTCGACCAGGTGTGCAAGCTGCTCCACCCGTTCATGCCCTTCATCACCGAGGAGCTGTGGGCGGTGAAGGGGGCGGACGGCCCGGCGCGCGACGAGCCCGTGCTCGCGCTCGCCGCGTGGCCGGACCTCGCGGCGCTGCGCGACGAGGCGGCCGAGGCCGAGATCGGCTGGGTGGTCGATCTCGTCTCCGAGATCCGCTCCGCGCGCTCGGAGACCGGCGTTCCCGGCGGCGCGCAGGTGCCGCTGCTCCTGATCGCGCCCTCGGCCGCGGTGCGCGCCCGCGCGGAGGCGTGGTCGGACATGATCCGGCGCCTCGCGCGCCTCTCCGAGATCGGGACGGCCGACGCCGCGCCCAAGGCGAGCATCCTCCTCGTCGTGCGGGGCGAGAGTGCGGCGCTGCCGCTCGAGGGCGTCGTCGACCTCGACGCCGAGCGCGCCCGCCTCGCCAAGGAGGACGGCAAGCTCGCGCAGGACGAGGCCAAGGCCCGCGCCAAGCTCGACAACCCCGCCTTCCTGGCCAACGCCAAGGAAGAGGTGGTCGAGGAGATGCGGGAGCGGCTCGAGGAGACGCTGGCGCGCAAGGCGAAGGTGGCGGAGGCGCTGGCCCGGTTGCAGGGATGACCCATCGGGCTTGCGCATCCGCGCATGGGTGGTGTTAACGCCCATTACACTGCTGCGTGCGAAGCGTAGCCGTCATGTCGGCCTACGCGCTCAGCCCCTTCAGCGGAGAGTTCCGCGATCCCGGTACGGAAGCCGCCTTCCGGACCGAGCGCCTGCCGGAGACCGCCCGGCAGGCGCGGCTGTTCCTGGTCGCGTCGGCGATCGTCAACACGCTGTTCCTGGTCTCGGACTGGCGCTTCGCCGGCGATCCGCATTTCTGGGTGGCGGTGCCCGCGCGGCTCGCCACGATCCTCGCCTCGCTCGCCTGCCTCGCGGCCGTGCTGAGGCTCCAGCACAGCGGCCGGCTGGGGCATGCGATCGTGCTGTGGCAGATCGTCGTCTCGCTCGCGGTAGGGCTCCTCGTCTCCGCGCGGTCCGACCTCGCGCTCTTCGTGGTCGTCGTCCTGCCGACGATGTTCTACCTCGTGGTGCCCAACCACTTCCGCACCGCGCTCGCGACCGGCGCCGTCGCGTCGCTGTGCATGCTCGTCGGCTTCTCGGTGCTCGGCGAAGGGCCACCGGGCGTGAAGACGACGACGCTCGGTCTCGCGCTCGGCCTGCTGATGCTGAACGTGGCGCTGCTGCTCGTCGTCAATCGCTCGAACAGGCTGCGCCGGCTCGAGTGGGCGGCCACCCAGCGCGAGCGGCACGCCAACGGCGAGCTCGCCCAGAGCCGCGAGATGTTCGAGCGGATGTTCCGCACGGTGCCGATCCCGCTCGTCGTCTCCGAGCGCGCGGGCGGGCGCGTGCTCGCGCTCAACGACGCGGGACGCGGCTTCCTCGGCGAGCGGGCGAGCGAGGTCTGGTCGACGCCCGACCTCTACGCCAACCCGCTGGACCGCGCCCGCTTCGTCGCGGCCGTGACGGCGCAGGGGCGCGTCGAGGGCTTCGAGACGCGCCTGCGCCGGCCCGATGGGGAGGAGCGCGACGTCCTGCTCGCGGCCTCCGCCATCGATATCGACGGGCGCGCGGCGCTGCTCGCCGCCGTCGTCGACATCACCGAGCGCAAGCTCGCGGAGGGCCGGGTCTGGCGCGCCGCCAACCACGACGCGCTCACCGGGCTGCCGAACCGCGCGCAGTTCCAGGCCAGGCTCGACACGATCTCCGCACGCGCGGCCGCTCGGGTCGCCGCCGACGCCGGGCGGGAACAGGGGGAGGGCGCAAGCGGCGGCGAGACGGGCGCGGCGCTGCTTCTCCTCGACCTCGACGGGCTCAAGGAGGTGAACGACACGCTCGGCCACGATGCCGGGGACGCGCTCCTCGTCGAGGTCGCCCGGCGGCTGACCGCGGAGGTGGGGCCGGACGACGTCGTCGCGCGGCTCGGCGGCGACGAGTTCGCCGTCGTCCTCGCGCGGGCCGACCGAGCCGAGGCCGAGCGGACGGCGACGCGCCTCCTGGGGGCGATGCACGCGTCGGTCCTCTTTCGCGATCGCGTCCTCGTCGGGCGCATCAGCATCGGTCTCGCACTGTGCCCGGAGCACGACACGGCGCCGGGCGAGCTCGTCAAGGACGCCGATCTCGCGCTCTACGCGGCCAAGCAGGGCGGCCGCAACCGCGTCGTCGTCTACGAGCCGCGGCTGCGCGAGGGCTTCCAGCGCCGGGTGACGCTGCTGCGCGACGTCGCGGAGGCGCTCGGGGCGGATGCCATCGAGCCGCACTACCAGCCGAAGGTGAGCCTCGAGACCGGCCGCGTCACCGGCTTCGAGGCGCTCGCCCGCTGGCGGCGCGCGGACGGGACGGTCGTCACGCCCCACGGCTTCGCCGCCGCCTTCGAGGACCCGGAGCTCGCGATCGCCATCGGCGAGCGCATGCGCGCACGCGTCTGCGCCGACGTCCGCGGGTGGATGGAGGCCGGCCTCGCCTGCGGGCGGATCGCGGTCAACTTCGCCCCCGCCGAGTTCCGGCGGCCGGACCTCGCGCCGCGCGTCCTCGCCCAGCTCGCCCGCGCCGGCGTGCCGGCGGAGCGCATCGACGTCGAGGTGACCGAGAGCGTCTTCCTGGGGCAGGGCGGGGAGGCGGTCGAGGCGATCCTGCGGGCCTTCCAGGAAGCCGGCATGCGGATCGCGCTCGACGACTTCGGCACCGGCTTCGCCTCGCTGACGCACCTCAAGCGCTTCCCCGTGGACGACATCAAGATCGACCGCAGCTTCGTGCGCGACCTGATCGAGGATCCCGACGACGCGGCGATCGCGTCAGCCGTGATCGAGCTCGGCCGCGCGCTGGAGATCGCCGTGACCGCGGAGGGCGTGGAGACGCAGGCGCAGGCCGCCTTCCTCGCCGCCCGCGGCTGCGCCCAGGCCCAGGGCTGGCTCTTCGGCCGCCCGATGCCCGCGGGCGCGGTGGCGCCGTTCCTGGCGGAGCGCGCACGCGACGCGGCGTGACGGGTCGGCGGTCGCCGTAACAGGATCTGGACTGTGCGTCGCCCTGCGGCCATATCGGTGGGCATGGACGAGTTCCGGATGATCTCGACGATCCTGGCGATGGTGCTGGGCCTTGCGGTGACGCGGCTCCTGCTGGGCTTCGTCACCGTGTTTCGATTGCGCTCGCGGTCGGCGGTCGACTGGATCACCGTGACCTGGGCCGGCGTCCTGTTCATCGAGATGCTGGAATACTGGTGGGCGATCAATCACCTCGCCGCCATGCGCAGCACCTTCGGCTTCGCCGACTTCCTCTTCCTCGTCGGCCTGACGCTCACGCTCTTCGTCGCCTCGGCCCTCATCCTCCCGAGCCGGGCAGAGGACGAGGACGGCAGCCTGCGCGCCTACTTCGAGCGCGACGGCCGATACGGCCTCGCGGCGCTCGTCGCGTTCCACGTTCTCGGGATGGGCGCGAACATCCACTACTTCGGACAGTCCCCCATCGCGGTGTGGGCCCTGCTCGACGTGCCGATCATCCTCTTGCCGGCGCTGGTCCTGCTGGCCTCCTCGCGGCGCGTGCGCGCCTGGACGACGGCCGCGTACGTACCGCTGCTCGCCGTCGATCTATGGGTCTCGCTCGCGGTCGAATGACCACGGGACGCGAGCCGCCGCCCACCGTCTGAGCCGTCATCGCCTCCGTATCTGCAGGGCGATCGCCACGACGAAGGCGGCGTCGAGGGCGGTGATGCCGATCAGCGCCAGGAGCAGGGCGTCGGGGCCGATCGCCTCCATGAGCCACGCCCCCGCGAGCGGCGCCAGCGCCGCGACGAGGAGCTGGGGGAGGGCGAGGCGGCCCATGAGCGCCGCGTAGCCGTGCGCGCCGAACAGCGCGAGCGGCAGGGTGCCCTTGACGATCGAGCGGATGCCGATGCCCGCGCCGTAGCAGACGAGCGCCAGGGTGAGGATGCCGGCATGCCCGCTCGCGAGCAGGGCCACGCCCGCGAAGGTGAGCGACGCCGACGCCCCGGCGGTCCAGATCGGGTGGTAGCGCCGGCCGATCCAGGCCTCGAGCACGCGCGCGCCCACCTGGCTCGGCCCGACCAAGGCCGCGAGGCCGACCGCCGCGGCCAGTGCGAGGTCGCGCGTCTGGAGCACGGTGATGAGGTGGACGGAGAGGACGGCGGTGGCGAGCCCGCTCACCGTAAGCGCCGCCGACAGCGTGAGCCGCAGCAGGCGTTCGCCGCCGGCCGCCGGCGCGGGCGACGAGGCGGCCTTCCCGGGCGCGTCGCCGGAGAGCGTCGGGCTCGCGACGGGCGCCGGCGCCGGCCGGCGCGGCAGGAGCGTCAGGTAGAGCGGCGCGATGACGAGGACGTGCATCGCGGCGTAGGAGAAGCAGGCGCCGCGCCAGCCCAGCGTCTCGACCAGGAAGGCCGAGAGCGGCCAGCCCACCGTCGAGGCGAAGCCGCCGAACAAGGTGAGCGTGGTGATCGCCGAGCGCGCCGTCGATCCGTAGAGGCGCCCGAGCGTGGCGAAGGCGGCGTCGTAGAGGCCAGCCCCCATGCCGAGCCCGATCACCAGCCAGGCGCCGAGATAGAGCGTACGCGTCGTGGCGAGCCCGAGCAGGGCGAGCCCCGCGGCCATCACCAGCGCCGAGCCCACGAGCACCGGCCGCCCCCCCGTCGCCTCGACGGCGCGCCCCACCCGCGGCGAGATCAGGCTCGCCGCGACGAGGCCGAGCGTCAGGCCGCCGACGACGAAGGTCTTCGGCCAGCCCGTGTCGCCGGCGATCACCGGCGCGAGCACCGCGAGCAGGTAGAAGGTCGATCCCCAGGCGAGGATCTGGGTGATGCCGAGGGCGGTGATCACGACGGGGCGCGACGGCCCCGTCGGTGCGGTGGTCGCCGCCGGGTCGGCGGCGGCTGTCCCGGACGGTGGGCTCACGCGGCGGCTCCGCAGCAGCCGCCGGCGGTGGCCGGGGCGGGGGACGCGATCGGGACGGCGTCGGCGGAACGCTCGCCTCCGCAGCAGCCGCGGGCGCCCTCCGGGGCGGGCGCGCAGCACGCCACCGACCCGTCCGCGAGATCCGTCGTGCACACGCCGGTCTTCGGCAGTGTCAGTTCCACCCGGTCCGCCTCCTCGAGCGCCCCCGCGAGGGCGGCGACGACGGAGCGGACCTGCTCGTAGCCGGTCATCAGGAGGAAGGTCGGCGCGCGGCCGTAGCTCTTGGCGCCGACGACGTAGAAGCCGCGCTCGGGATGGGCGAGCGCCGCATGCCCGTGCGGCGAGACGCTGCCGCAGGCGTGGACGTTGGGATCGATGTCGCCGGCGAGCGCCCGCGCGCATTCGAGCCACGGGTCGAGATCGATGCGCAGCTCGCGCAGGAAGCCGAGCTCCGGCCGCTGGCCGGTGAGGGCGACGATGCGGTCGAAGGGGCCGATCGCGCGGCCGTCCTCGCCGTCGACGACGAGGCCGCCGTCGCCGTCCTCGCGCACTGAGGTCGCGAGGAAGCCCGTCTCGAGCCGCACGCGCCCCTCCGAGACGAGCGCCCGGAGCCGTTCGCCGAGCGCGCCGCGGGCGGGAAGCTCGTCTCCCGCGCCGCCGCCGAAGGCGCGGATCGGCCGCGCGCCGCGGATGGCCCAGGCCACCGTTCCGGCACCGGTCTCGGCCGCGAGGTCGGCGAGGTCGATCACGGCGTTCGCCGCCGAATGCCCCGCGCCGATCACCAGCGTGCGCGCGCCGGCATGCAGCGCGCGGTCCCGCCCGAGGGGATCGGGAATGCGATAGGCGATGCGGCCGGCAGCCTCGGCCTCGCCGAGCGCCGGCACGCCGGAGCCGCCGAGCGGATTGGGCGTGCTCCAGGTCCCCGTCGCGTCGACGACGGCGCGTGCCGTCAGGCGCGTCCGGCGGCCGTCGGCATGGGCCACGTCGATCCGGAACGGCGCCTGCTCGCGCCGCGCGCTGCGGACCTTGTCGAGCCCCGCGCGAGTCACGGCGACCACGCGCGCGCCGGTCTCGATCCGCCCGTGAGCGGCCAGCGCGTCCGCCAGCGGTGCGAGGTAGCGGTCCGCGAGCTCGGCTCCCGTGGGCAGCGCGTCCGGATCGGGCGCGACCCACCCGGCGCGCGCGAGCAGCCGCCGTGCGGCCTCGTCGATGTCGTAGCGCCACGGCGAGAACAGGCGCACGTGGCCCCAGTCGCGCACGTGCGCGCCGACGTCGGCACCCGCCTCGATCACGACGAACGGCAGGCCGCGCGCGGCGCAGTGCGCGGCGGCCGCGAGGCCGATCGGGCCTGCCCCCAGGATGGCGACCGGGAGCCCGGCCGGGCCGGTGACTGCGTTCATGATGCTCTCCTCACGATGTCGATAGTTCCAGAATTTTGGAAATAGAGGAGCGCGAAAATGCGCTACACGGCTTCCTCGCGCGCGCTCCGTCGGGATGCCGGGCCGCAGCCGCTCTCCACGCAGCATTCCTCGGAGAGGAAGGCCACGAGCCCGCTCATGACCGGGTAGTTCGCGCGGCAGATCAGCGTCGTGCCCTGGCGTTCCTGCGTCACGAGGGCGACGCCGACGAGGGCGCGCAGATGGTGCGAGAGCGTGGAGGCGGGGATGCCGATACGGTCCTGCAGCGCGCCGACGGCGAGCCCGCCGTCGCCTGCGCGCACGAGGGCCCGGTAGATCCCGAGCCGGGTCGGGTTGCCCAGCGCCTCGAGACGCTTGGCGATGGCGAGCGTGGTGTCCATGAATGCAGCTTGCCCCCGTCGGAGCAGGGCGTCAACGGTAATTCCAGAATTACCGAAGTTGTGTGCGAAACCTATCGCGGCGGCCGCGCGCGGGCGACCGCCGCGCCGCTCCGCGCATCATGCGCCCGGAGGCGGGGGCAGGAACTCGACCTCGTGGCGGGCCGAGAGCGCGACGACCGCGCCGGGCTCCTGCTCGGCCATGGAGTGGATGCCCCAGAACAGGTCGTAGAGCTTGCGTGTGGGCGTCACCCAGAACAGGCACTTCACCGGCTGGTCGGTCTTGTTGAAGATGCCGTGCGGCATGCCCTTGGGCATGCGGATCAGGTCGCCCGCGTTCGCCACGACCTCCTCGCCGCCGAGCATCAGGTCGAAGCGGCCCTCGAGCATGTAGATGTACTCGTCCTGGGTCGGGTGGATGTGCGGCGGCACGAACGTGCCGACGGGGAACGTCGCGTGCCAGGAGAAGCACTGCTCGGTGACGCTCTTGGGCACGTAGATCTGGCCGAGGATGTTGAGGCGCACGCCCTCGAACCCCTCTCCGCCGGGCGTGATCCCGGCGATCTCTTCGGTACGCATGGTGACGGCTCCCCTCTCGTTGCTCGTGCGTGTTCGTCAGACGTGGAGGAAGCGGTCCTTCACGCTGGCATCGGCCTTCAGGTCGGCGCTCGTGCCCATCCAGGCGACGCGGCCCTTCTCGACGACGACGTGCCGGTCCGCCAACGGGATCAGCGCGTCGACGTTCTTGTCGATCACCAGGATCGCCTGCCCCTCGGCCTTGAGGCGGGCGAGGCAGTCCCAGATCTCGGCGCGGATGAGGGGCGCGAGCCCCTCCGTCGCCTCGTCGAGGATGACGAGCTTGGGGTTCGTCATCAACGCACGCCCGATGGCGAGCATCTGCTGCTCGCCACCCGAAAGCTGGGAGCCGAGGTTGCGGCGCCGCTCCTGGAGCCGCGGGAAGAGCGCGTAGATGCGCTCGAGCGTCCAGCGCGGGGCGCCGAAGCGCGTCGCGGCCGTGGCGACGAGGTTCTCCTCGACGGTGAGCGTCGGGAAGATCTGCCGGCCCTCGGGCACGAGGCCGATGCCGCATTGCGCGACCTCGTAGGAGGGCAGCCCCCGGATCGGGCGGCCCTCGAAGGCGATCTCCCCGCCCTTGGGGCGCACGAGGCCGAGGATGGAATTGACCGTCGTGGTCTTGCCCATGCCGTTGCGGCCGAGCAGCGTCACGACCTCGCCCTCGCCGACGTCGAAGGAGATGTCGAACAGGACCTGGGCGGGGCCGTAGCTCGATTCGAGATGGCGCACGGACAGCATCAGGCGGCCTCCTCGCCGAGATAGGCCTCGCGCACGGCGGGGTCGGCGCGCACGGCGTCGGGTGCGCCGGTGGCGATGACGCGGCCGTAGACGAGCACGCTCACCCGGTCGGCCAGCGCGAACACGGCCTCCATGTCGTGCTCGATCAGCACGATCGTGTAGCGGTGCTTGAGCGCCAGCAGCGTCTCGACGACGCGCTCGCTCTCCTCGCGGCCCGTGCCGGCGAGGGGCTCGTCGAGGAGGAGCAGCTTCGGGCGCGTCGCGAGCGCGACGGCGAGCTCGAGCTGGCGCTTCTCGCCGTGGGAGAGCCGGCCGGCGACGACGTCGGCGCGGGCCGAGAGCCCAACGGTGGCGAGCGCCTCCATCGCCTCGTCGTCGAGCGCGCGCTCGCGCGACGGGTCGCCGAAGAAGCGGAAGGAGGAGCCCGAGCGGGCCTGCACGGCGGTCGCGACGTTCTCGCGGGCGGTGAAGCCGGGCAGGATCGAGGTGATCTGGAAGGAGCGGGCGAGCCCGGCGCGCACCCGCTCGTGCATCGGCGTACGGGTGACGTCGCGCCCGTCGAACAGGATCGCGCCCGAATCGGAGGGGGCGAGGCCGGAGATCTGGTGGATCAGCGTGGTCTTGCCGGCGCCGTTGGGCCCGATGATCGCGTGCAGCTCACCGGTCTCGACGGCGAGCGAGACGTCGTCGGTGACGGCGAGCGCGCCGTAGTTCTTGCGCAGGTTCCGCAGCTCCAGGATCGCGCTCATTTCGCCCTCTTGAAGAAGCCGAGGATGCCGCCGCGCGCGAACAGCGCGACGAGGACGAGGAGCGGGCCGAAGATCAGCTTCCAGTCCTGCGTGATGCGCGCGAGGATCTCCTCCAGGAAGAGGAAGGACATCGCGCCGACGATCGGCCCGACGAGCGTGCCCATGCCGCCGAGCACGACCATGATGATCAGCTCGCCCGAGCGCTGCCAGGAGATGAAGGCGGGGGAGACGAACTCCAGCTGGTTCGCGAGCAGGAAGCCCGCGAGGCCGGCGATCATGCCGGCGATCACGTACGCGCAGAGCTGGTAGCGATAGGGATCGTAGCCGATCGCCTGCATGCGCACCGGGTTCTCCTTCGTGCCGCGCAGCACGCGCCCGAAGCGCGAGCCGACGATCGCGCGCAGCATGGCGTAGACGCCGACGAGGCAGGCGAGCACGAGGTAGTAGAAGACGAGATCGTTCTCGAGCACGTCCGTGCCGAGCACCGTGCTGCGCGAGGGCAGGGTGAGCCCGTCGTCGCCGCCGTAGGGCGCCAGCGATGTCGTGAGGAAGTAGACCATCTGCCCGAAGGCGAGCGTGATCATGATGAAGTAGACGCCCTTCGTGCGCAGGGAGATCGCCCCCGTGACGAAGGCGAAGAGCGCGCTCGCCAGAAGCGTGACGAGGAGCTGGACGAAGAGGTCCGGCACCGCGTGCGCCATCAGGATGCCGACCGCGTAGCAGCCGATGCCGACGAAGGCCGCGTGGCCGAAGGAGACGAGCGCGCCGTAGCCGAGGATGAGGTCGAGCGAGAGCGCGGCGATGGCGAAGATCATCGCGCGGATGACGAGCGAGAGCAGGTAGCCCTCCGCGCCGACCTGTGCGATCGCGGGGGCGAGCGCGAAGAAGGCGAAGAGCGCGAGGGCCAGCGCCTCGCGGCGCCAGAGCGGCGGGCGGGGCGCGGCCGTGGCGGCGGGAGGATCAGCCTTCTCCGGCGGTGTCGCGGCGGCTTTCGCCGCGGGGGAGGCGGTGTCGAGCATCGGCGCGGGCCCCTTCAGCGCTTGACCGGGAAGAGGCCGGCGGGGCGGAAGAACAGCACCGCGGCCATGAGGATGTAGATCAGCATCGGCGCCACCGCGCGCCCGATCGTGGAGGCCGCGCCGGGGTCGAGGAAGAGGCGCAGCACGTCCCCGGCGAAGGTGCGACCGAGCGTGTCGACGAGGCCGATGATCAGCGCCGCGAGGAAGGCGCCGCGGATCGAGCCGATGCCGCCGATGACGATGACGACGAAGGCCAGGATGAGGAGGTTGTCGCCCATCCCGGGCTCGACCGAGAGGATCGGCGCCACCATCGCCCCGGCGAAGCCGGCGAGCATGGCGCCGAAGCCGAAGACGATCATGAAGAGCCGGCGGATGTCGACGCCGAGCGCCGAGACCATCTTGGCGTTGGTCGCGCCGGCACGCACCAGCATCCCGGCGCGGGTGTAGTTCACGAGCACGTAGAGCAGCGCCGCGACCCCGAGCCCCGCGCCGATGATGGCGAGGCGGTAGACCGGGTAGAAGAAGCCCTCCATGAGCTGGATCGAGCCCTGGAGGAACTCCGGCACCGGCACGAAGAGCGGCGAGGAGCCCCAGATCACCTTCACGCCCTGGTTCAGGAACAGGATGATTCCGAAGGTGGCGAGCACCTGCTCGAGATGGTCCTTGTCGTAGAGGTGCCGGAAGACCACGGCCTCGAGCAGCAGCCCGAAAACGAGCGCGGCGGGCAGGGCGAGCAGCAGGCCCAGCCCGAAATTGCCGGTCCAGGTCGTGAAGGCGAAGGCGAAGTACGCCCCGATCATGTACTGCACGCCGTGGGCGAGGTTGATGAAGTCCATGACGCCGAACACGAGCGTCAGCCCCGCCGCGATCAGGAACAGGATGATCCCGAACTGCAGGCCGTTGAGGGTCTGGACGAGGATGAGCGTGGTGTACATGGCGCGAAGGTCCTCGCTGAAGGGCGTCGCGTGCTCTCCACGGGGGAGGGAGCCCGGGCGGAGCCCGGACCGGAGAGGGCGAACGGACGTGAGCGAGCGTCGCCCGTGATGCCGGCTCTCCCCTCTCCCTCGTGGAGAGGGGCCGGGGGTGTGGGGCGTGCAGGATGTGGCGCGATCGTCGATGCCAATCGGTCTCGCCGGCGGCGGCCGATCGCTCTTCACCCGACGCCCCACACCCCTAGCCCCTCTCCACGAGGGAGAGGGGAACTCCGTCGCGGTTCCGTCGACAGCCTTTCGACGTCCGAGGAACCGCGACGATGGCCGTCACGGCCGCCTCAGCCGCCCATCTGGCACTCGGACGCGTAGACGTCGCCGTAGTCGTCGAAGACCTGCTCGACGATCTGCGTCTGGAACATGCCGTCCTCGCGCTGGGCGACCTCGACGAGGTAGAAGTCCTGGATCGGGTACTGGTTGTTGTTGAACGCGAAGTCGCCGCGCAGGGACTGGAAGTCCGCCGCCTTGATCGCCGCGAGCAGCGCATCCTGATCGCCGATGCCGCCGGCGGCCTCGACCGCCGAATCGAGCAGCATCGCGGTGTCGTAGGCCTGCATGGCGTAGGAGCCCGGAACGCTTCCGAACTTCTCGATGTAGGCCTCGACGAACTCGGCGTTGCCGGGGGTATCCATGTCCGGCGCCCAGGTCATCGCGCCGAACATGCCGAGCGCCGCGTCCTGCTGGGCGGGCAGCGTCGATTCGTCCACCGTGAAGGCGGACAGGAAGGGGATGCGGTCCTTCATGCCGGCCTGGTTGTACTGGCGCACCAGGTTCACGCCCATGCCGCCGGGCATGAAGGTGAAGACCGCGTCGGGCTGCATCGCCGCGATGCGGGCGAGCTCGGCGGAGAAGTCGAGCTGGCCGAGCTGGGTGTAGACCTCGTCGACGATCTCGCCCTCGAAGTGCCGCTTGAAGCCCGCCGCCGAATCGCGCCCGGCCTGGTAGTTCGGCACCATGATGAAGACGCGCTCGTAGCCGCGGTCCTGCGCGACGCGGCCCATCACCTCGTGGACCTGGTCGTTCTGGTAGGAGGTCACGAAGAAGTTCGGGCTGCACTCCGCGCCGGCATAGGACGAGGGGCCGGCGTTGGGGCTGATGAGGATGCGGTCGGCATCCATCACCGGCTTGTGGATCGCCTGGAGGATGTTGGAGAAGATCGGGCCGACGACGACGTCGACGCCGTCGCGCTCGATCAGGCCGTTGACGCGGGTGAGCGCGACGTCCGGCTTCTGCTCGTCGTCGACGACCACGACCTCGACCGGCACGCCGCCGAGCTCGCCGCCGAGCTGCTCGATCGCGAGCTGGAATCCGTCGCGGGCCTGCTCGCCGAGCGAGGCGGCCGGGCCCGACAGCGTGACGATGATGCCGACCTTCAGCGGGTCGGAGCCCTGCGCATGCGTCAGCGCGGTCGTGGCGAGGAGCCCGAGCGCCGCGAGGCCGAGATGCTTGGAAATGCGCGTCATGAAAGCTGTACTCCCGTTTCTGGCTGTTCCCCGCGCGATTTGCCGCGCTCGTTGATGCCGCTGGGGCACTGTACGCGACGGGACGCGTCCGCAAAGCGCCTTTTCCGGCACCCCCGTCGCGCCCGCCGCCAGGCCCGCCCGAACCCCGCTTGACGCGGCCCTCGTTCCGGCCTGATATTTGAAGCTTAAAACAAGCCGCGCGCAAACCACAAGAGCCCGGACGCATCTTCGCGACGGGCGGGACGAGGAGGGAGCGCCATGGACACCGCACCGCGCCACCGCAGCGCGCAGAAGGGACGGCTCGCCGGCCGCCACGCGCTCGTCACCGGGGGCGGGCGCGGCATCGGCCTCGCGATCGCCCGCACGCTGGCCGAGGCAGGTGCGGAGGTCACCGTGCTCGGGCGCGACATGGCCGCGCTCGAGCGCGCCATCGCCGCCGGCGCGGCGCGCCACGCGGTCACCGCGGACGTGACGATCGAGGAGGCGGTGGCGCACGCGCTCGGCGAGGCGGCCGAGCGGGCGGGGCCGATCGACCTGATGATCTGCAACGCCGGCGCCGCCGAGACGGCGCCCTTCCAGGCGACCTCGAACGAGATGCTCCGGCGCATGCTCGACATGAACTTCACGAGCGTCGTCTTTGCCGCCCGCGCGGTGCTGCCGGGAATGGTCGAGCGCGGCTTCGGGCGTATCGTGGCGGTGGCCTCCACCGCGGCGCTGAAGGGCTACCCGTACGTGTCCGCCTACGTCGCCGCGAAGCACGCGACGCTCGGGCTCGTGCGCGCGCTGGCGCTGGAGACGGCCCGCAAGGGCGTGACGGTCAACGCGGTGTGCCCCGGCTTCACCGATACGGACATCGTCGCCCACAGCGTCGAGCGGATCGTCGCCAAGACCGGCCGCACGCCGGAAGAGGCGATGGGGGAGCTGACGAAGCACAATCCGCAGGGGCGGCTCGTGCGTCCCGAGGAGGTCGCCGATGCCGTCGCGTGGCTGTGCGGCGCCGCCGCCGCCTCGGTCACCGGCCAGGCGATCGCGGTCGCCGGGGGCGAGGTGTGATGCACGATCGCGTATCCGCCGACGAGAATGCGCCGGAGCCGGTGCCGCTGGACCACGAGGCCAAGGCGCTCGAGGCGCCCGCCGAGCACGCGGCCGAGCTGCGGCTGTGGCTGCGCCTGCTCACGCTCTCGACCATGATCGAGGGCGAGGTGCGCCGGCGCCTGCGCGAGCGTTTCGACGTGACGCTGCCGCGCTTCGACCTGATGGCGCAGCTCGTGCGCGCGCCCGACGGGATGACGCTGTCGGACGTCTCCAAGCGCATGATGGTCTCGAACGGCAACGTCACCGGCCTCGTCGAGCGTCTCGTCGAGAGCGGCCACGTCGACCGGCGCGTGTCCGAGACCGACCGGCGCGCGCAGGTGATCCGCCTGACGGAGGAGGGGCGCGCCGCCTTTCGCGCCATGGCGGCGGAGCACGAGGCCTGGATCGCCGAGATGCTCGGCGGGGTCGACGCGGACGAGAGCGAGGCGCTGATGGGGCTGCTCGGGAAGGTGAAGGCCTCGACGCGCACGGCCATCGACGCCAATGCGCAGGCGCGCACGAACAGGAACGCCGGCACGGGAGGCCCGCGATGAACCCCGCCAACGCCGTCACCATCCCGGTCGCGTCCTACGCGCCGGCGCATTTCCTGCTCGACGTGTCGGACGGCGTCGCGACGGTGACGCTGAACCGGCCGGAGAGGAAGAACCCGCTCACCTTCGAGAGCTACCGGGAGCTGACCGATCTCTTCGCGGCGCTCAAGAAGGACGAGACCGTCCACGCGGTGGTGATCGCTGGGGCGGGCGGCAACTTCTCCTCGGGCGGCGACGTGTTCGAGATCATCGAGCCGCTGACGAAGATGGGCACGAAGGAGCTGACCGCCTTCACCCGGATGACGGGCGAGCTCGTGCGCGAGATCCGCGCCTGCCCGCAGCCGGTGATCGCGGCGGTGGAGGGGATCTGCGCCGGGGCCGGCGCCATCATCGCCATGGCGAGCGACATCCGCCTCGCCGCGCCCTCCGCCAAGGTCGCCTTCCTGTTCAACAAGGTCGGTCTCGCCGGTTGCGACATGGGCGCGTGCGCGATCCTGCCCCGCCTCGTCGGCCAGGGCCGCGCCTCCGAACTGCTCTACACCGGCCGCTTCATGCGCGCGGAGGAGGGCGAGCGCTGGGGGTTCTTCTCGCGCGTCTGCGAGGGATCGGTGCTCGAGGAGGCGCGTGCGCTCGCCGCCGAGATCGTCACCGGCCCGACCTACGCCAACACGATGACGAAGCGCATGCTCGCCATGGAATGGGCGATGTCGGTGGAGGAGGCGATCGAGGCCGAGGCCGTCGCGCAGGCTTTGTGCATGACGACGAACGACTTCCGCCGCGCCTTCGAGGCCTTCGCGCAGAAGACGAAGCCCGTCTTCGGCGGCGATTGAGGAGGCGCGCGCCCATGCCCGACGAGAGCTTCCTGCGCTGGCCGTTCTTCGAGGACCGGCACCGTGACTTCGCGATCCGGCTGAAGGACTTCGCCGCGGATCTTGATGTCTCGCACGACGACGTCGACGAGGCCTGCCGGACCCTGGTGCGCCGCCTCGGCGAGGCCGGCTGGCTGCGCGCCGTGGCGCCCGCGGCCTATGGCGGGCAGGGCGAGACCTACGACGTGCGCACGCTGTGCCTCGCCCGCGAGACGCTGGCCTACCACGACGGGCTCGCGGATTTCGCCTTCGCGATGCAGGGGCTCGGCACGGGACCCGTGACGCTGTTCGGGTCCGACGCGCTCAAGCAGCGTATCCTGCCGGGCGTGGTGCGGGGCGAGCGCATCGCCGCGTTCGCGCTCTCCGAACCGGAGGCCGGCTCCGACGTGGCGGCGCTCTCCACGTCGGCTCGGATCGAGGGCGGCGAGGCGATTCTCGACGGCGAGAAGACCTGGATCTCGAACGGCGGCATCGCCGACCACTACGTCGTCTTCGCCCGCACCGGCGAGGCGCCCGGCGCGCGGGGGCTCTCCGCCTTCCTCGTCGAGGCCGACAACCCGGGCCTGACGGTCGCGGAGCGCATCGACGTGATCGCACCCCATCCGCTGGCGCGCCTGCGCTTCGAGGGCTGCCGCGTGCCGCTCGATCACCGCATCGGCGCCCCCGGCGGGGGCTTCAAGGTGGCGATGGCCACCCTCGACGTCTTCCGCTCGACGGTGGGCGCGGCCGCGCTGGGCTTCGCCCGCCGCGCGCTCGACGAGGCGCTGGAGCGGGCGCGTACGCGCCATCTCTTCGGCGCGCCCATGGGCGAGCTGCCGCTGACGCAGGCCGCGCTCGCCGAGATGGCGACCGACGTCGACACGTCCGCGCTCCTCGTCTACCGCGCCGCCTGGACCAAGGACATGGGCGCCCCGCGCGTCACCCGCGAGGCGGCGATGGCCAAGATGGTCGCGACCGAGAGCGCGCAGGCCGTGATCGACAAGGCCGTGCAGATCTTCGGGGGGCTCGGCGTGACGAAGGGCGTGCCCGTCGAGGCGCTCTACCGCGAGATCCGGGCGCTGCGCATCTACGAGGGCGCTACCGAGGTCCAGAAGATCGTCATCGCACGCGAGACGCTCAAGGGAGCGGGAGGATGACGCACCGCCGTCATGCCGGGTCGCGAAGCGGGCCCGGGACCCAGACCCACAGGTGCTCGCCTCAGGGTGCGCGGACGCGCGCCCGTCCACCCGCCGCCGATGCGGGCGTACGTGGCCGCGGCGTTCGCACGCCGCTAGGTTCGGCCGCGCCGGTTCCGGGTCCCGGACTGCCTTCGGCATCCGGGATGACAGGGGTGCGAGGCATTTCAAGCCATCGGAGACGCGCATGATCCCCAGCGCCCATCAGGACACGTTCGCGCGCGACAACCTCCCGCCGCGGGAGACGTGGCCGGACTTCGTCTTCTCGCGCCCGGAGCTGCACTATCCCGAGCGGCTGAACTGCGTCGACGCGTTCCTGGACGTGCACGTGCGCGCGGGGCGGGGCGATCGCTCCTGCATCGTCTCGCCGGGCGAGAGCCTGAGCTATGCGCAGCTGCAGGATCGGGTGAACCGAATCGCCAACGTGCTGACGAAGGATCTCGGCCTCGTGCCGGGCGGGCGCGTGCTGCTGCGCTCGGCCAACAACCCGATGATGGTCGCCTGCTACCTCGCAGTGCTCAAGGCCGGCGGCGTCGTGGTGGCGACGATGCCGCTGCTGCGCGCCCGCGAGATCGCCTATCCGATCGAGAAGGCGAAGATCGCGCTCGCTTTGTGCGACGCGCGGCTCGCCGAGGAGATGCGCAAGGCCGAGCCGCTCTGCGATAGCCTCGAGCGGGTGGTCTACTGGGACACGCACGACGCGTTCGGGCTCGAGGCCCTGATGAAGGACGCCTCCCCGGAGTTCGAGGCGGTGGACACCGCCGCCGACGACGTCTGCCTCATCGGCTTCACCTCGGGCACGACGGGCGAGCCCAAGGGCACGATGCATTTCCACCGCGACATGCTCGCGATCTGCGACGCCTATGCCCGCAACGTGCTGCGCGCGACGCCGGACGATCGCTTCATCGGCTCGCCGCCGCTCGCCTTCACCTTCGGGCTCGGCGGCATCGTGCTGTTCCCGCTGCGCATCGGCGCCTCGACCGTGCTGCTCGAGAAGGCGGGGCCGAACGAGCTGCTGCCGGCGATCGACCAGCATCGCGCGAGCGTCGTCTTCACGGCCCCCACCGCCTACCGGGCGATGCTGCCGCGGCTCGGCGAGTTCGACGTGTCCTGCCTGCGCAAGTGCGTCTCCGCGGGCGAGCCGCTGCCGAAGGCGACGTTCGAGGCCTGGCACGAGGCGACGGGGCTGAAGCTGATGGACGGCATCGGCGCGACCGAGATGCTGCACATCTTCATCGCCTCCCCGGAGGAGGAGATCCGCCCCGGCGCCACGGGACGACCGGTGCCCGGCTACGAGGCGAAGATCGTCGACGCGGAGGGGAAGGACCTTCCGCCCGGCAGCGTCGGGCGCCTCGCGGTGCGCGGGCCCACCGGCTGCCGCTACCTGGCCGACCCGCGCCAGACGAAGTACGTCGAGAACGGCTGGAACGTCACCGGCGATACCTACCTGATGGATGAGGACGGGTACTTCTGGTACCAGGCGCGCTCGGACGACATGATCGTCTCGTCGGGCTACAACATCGCCGGGCCGGAGGTCGAGGCGGCGCTCCTCACCCATCCCGCGGTCGCCGAATGCGGCGTCGTCGGGGCGCCCGACGAGGAGCGCGGCATGATCGTGCGGGCCTACGTCGTCCTGCGCGAGGGCGAGAGCGCCGACGCCGGGACCGCGAAGATGCTGCAGGAGCACGTGAAGTCCGAGATCGCCCCCTACAAGTACCCGCGCTCGATCGTGTTCGTCGAGGCTCTGCCGAAGACGCAGACCGGCAAGCTCCAGCGCTTCGCCCTGCGCCGGCAGGCGAGCGAGGAGGACGTCCGGTGAGCGCGCGCATCACGCCACCCGCCCGCGCGCGCCTAGCCGCCGGCGTCCACGTCGCGCCGGTGAAGATCCGATTCGCCCATTGCGACCCCGCGGGCATCGTCTATTTCGCCCGCTGGTTCGACATGATCAACGGCGTCATCGAGGACTTCTTCGGCGCCGCGCTGGGGCTCGACTACCACGTGCTCATCCGCGATCGCCGCGTCGGGCTCGGCTACGGGCAGGCGCACGCGGACTACCTGAAGCCGGGGATGATGGGCGACGTCGTCGACTTCGCCGTGCTCGTCGAGCGGATCGGCGGCGCGTCGCTGGGCCTGATGGTTCCCGGCTATCGCGGGGACGAGCCGGTGATCGCGGCGCGCCTCGTCATCGTGACGACGGACCTGAACGCCCACAGGGCGATACGTCTGCCCGACGACCTGCGTGCGGCGCTGGCCGCCTACGAGGAGAGATGCCGATGACCGGCCTGCGCGAGCGCCTGATGGGCGAGGGGGGCGAGAGCGAGGGGCCGCGCGTGCTGCAGCCGCCGGGCTGGCCCGTGCCGAAGGGCTATTCCAACGGGATGGCGGCGCGCGGCACGCTCGTCGTCACCGGCGGCGTGGTCGGCTGGGACGTCGAGGGCCGATTCCCGGAGGGCTTCGTCGCACAGACGCGGCTCGCGCTCGAGAACATCGTCGCGATTCTCGCCGAGGGCGGTGCCGGCCCGCGCGATCTCGTTCGGCTGACGTGGTACGTCACCGACGTCGACGCCTATCTCTCCTGCCAGCGCGAGCTCGGGCGGGCGTATCGCGAGGTGATCGGCGCGCACTACCCTGCGATGGCGCTCGTGCAGGTGGTCCGCCTCGTCGAGGCCGCCGCGCTGGTGGAGATCGAGGCGACGGCCGTCGTCCCCGCCTGATCGCGAGCCGCGCCCGGCATTTGACAGGCGCGCCCGCGCGGCTCACGCTCCCTCCCGGATCGCGCGCATCCCCCCGTAGGCGCGCCCGAGGATCGTCACGTGCGTATCGTCGTCATCGGCGCCGGCGTCGTCGGCCTGGCCTGCGCCCGCGCGCTCGCCCGGGACGGGCACGCGGTGCGGGTCGTCGAGCGTGCGCTCGACGGGGATCGTGCGTCCTTCGGCAATGCCGGCGGCGTCGCGGTGAGCGAGATCGCGCCCGCGTCGGCGCCGGGCCTGTGGAAGCGCGTGCCGCGCTGGCTCGTCGATCCGCTCGGTCCGCTCTCGATCCGGCCCGGCCACGCCCTGAGGCTCCTGCCCTGGCTGCGCCGCTTCCTGGCGAGCGGGACGCCCGCCGAGATCGCGCGCATCAGCACGGCGAACGCGGCTCTGATGAGGCGCGTGTACGACGACCTTCTCCCGCTCCTCGCGGATATCGGCCTCTCCGGCGACCTGCGCCGCGAGGGTGCGCTGACGCTCTACGAGAGCGAGGGCGGCTTCGCGGCCGAGCGGGCGGACTGGGAGCGGCGCGCCGCGCATGGATTCCCCTTCGAGGTGCTGAGCGGGAGCGAGGCGCGCGCCATGGAGCCGGCGCTCGCCCCGCGCATCGCGCGCGCGGTGTTCGACCCCGGCTGGGGCGTCGTCGCCGACCCGCGCCGGATCGTCGAGGGCCTGGAGACCTGGCTGCGTGCGCGGGAGGTGGCCTTCCACGAGGCGGAGGCGACGGCGCTCGAGCCGAAGCTCGACCGGGTGACGATCACGCTCGCAGACGGGACGACGGGGGACGCGGACCTCGTCGTCGTCGCCGCCGGCGCCTGGTCGGCGCGCCTCGCGGCGAGCGTGGGCGACCCGGTGCTGCTCGAATCGGAGCGCGGCTACAACGTCACCATCCCTCGGCCGAACGTCGCGCTGTCGCGCCAGCTGATCTTCGCCGAGCGCAAGTTCGTGGCGACGCCGCTCGCGGTCGGGCTGCGGATCGGCGGAGCCGCCGAGTTCGCCGGGCTCGACGCGTCCGCCCGCCACGCGCGGGCGGATGCGCTCGCGCGCCTCGCACGCATCTACCTGCCGGACCTCGACGCCCGCGACGGGACCCGCTGGATGGGCCAACGCCCCTCGACGCCCGACGGGCTGCCGGTGATCGGCTGGTCGCCGGGAAAGGGCCGGGTGATCTACGCATTCGGCCACGGCCATCTCGGCCTCACCCAGGCGGCGACGACGGGACGTCTCGTCGCAGGGCTCCTCTCCGGCGACACCGCGGGCATCGACATGGCGCCCTACGGCATCGCCCGGTTCGCACGGTAGGCGGCGCGATCGACCGGTCGACGGCTGTGGCGGGCGGGCGATAATACTGAGCTAATACTTCGTGGTTGGTGGAATATCTTCACTTTAGAGCGATTCTCAACTAGACTGAGCCTCTTTTCAGCAATTCTAAGCTTCGTTCTAGCGCTTGACGACTTCGTCTCGTTCGTTATTCATGCCGCCCATCGCCGGTACGGCACCTCGTGCGCGACCGGCCCAACGGATGAACGTCCGGGCGCTCCCGCGGCTCGGACAAGGGAGAGAGAGACGATCGCCATGACCCATCCTTCGCCCGCACGCCGCACCCTCCTTCTCGGCACCGCGCTCGCCGCCGGCCTCGTGGGCCTGCCGGCGCTGGCCGTCGCGCAGAGCGGCGAGCTCAACCTCTACTCGTCGCGCCACTACGACACCGACGAGGCGCTCTACGCGGAGTTCACGGAGCAGACCGGGATCACGATCAACCGCATCGAGGCGGGTGCCGACGAGCTGATCGAGCGCATGATCTCGGAGGGTGCGAACTCCCCTGCCGACGTGCTGATCACGGTCGACGCCGGCCGCCTGGAGCGCGCCGACGAGGCCGGGCTGTTCCAGGCCGTCGACTCCGAGGTGCTCGAGGAGCGCGTGCCGGAGTACCTGCAGGATCCGGAGAACAAGTGGTTCGGCTTCTCCAAGCGCGCCCGCGTGATCATGTACGCCTGCGACCGCGTCGAGAACCCGCCCCGGACCTACGAGGCGCTCGCCGACGAGGAGTGGCGGGGCCGCCTGCTGATCCGCTCGTCGACGAACATCTACAACCAGTCGCTTTCCGGCGCGATCCTCGCCGCGCTGGGCGAGGAGGCGACCGAGGAGTGGTCGCGCGGCATCGTCGCCAACATGGCGCGCGAGCCCCGCGGCGGAGACACCGACCAGATCCGTGCGGTCGCGGCGGGGGAGGGCGATCTCGCCGTCTCCAACACCTACTACCTCGGCAACCTGCTGCGCTCGGACAACCCCGAGGACCGTGCCGTGGCCGAGCAGATCTGCGTGGTCTTCCCGAACCAGGACGACCGCGGCACCCACGTCAACATCTCCGGCGCCGGCGTCGCCGCGAACGCCCCGAACCCCGAGGCGGCCAAGCTCTTCCTCGAGTACCTCGCCTCCGATTCGGCGCAGGCCTACTTCGCCGAGGGCAACAGCGAGTACCCGGTCGTCGAGGGCGTCGCGGCGCCCGAGTGGATCCAGCGCTTCGGCGAGTTCCAGGAGGACGACCTCTCGGCCGAGACCTTCGCCCAGAACAACGCCGACGCCCTCATGGTCATGGATCGGGCCGGCTGGAAGTGATGCGGCGGACAGAGCCGGGGGGGGGGGGGGGGGGGGCCCCCCCCCCCCCCCCCCCGCGGGGGGGGGGGGGGGGCCCCCCCCCGGGGGGGGGGGGGGGGGGCCGCGGGGCCCCCCCCCCCCCGCGGGGGGGCGGCCCCCCCCCCCCA
>NZ_JBQTCJ010000016.1:0-72052 GCF_052380005.1 Salinarimonas sp. NSM | reverse complement strand
GCGGCGCACCGCGCCACACCGGCCCGACGACGGAGCTGATGGGCACCGTCAAGTGGTACAACCCCACGAAGGGCTTCGGCTTCATCGTGGCGGAGGACGGCGGCAAGGACGTGTTCATCCACCGGTCGGTTCTGATGCGCGCCAACCTCCCCGACCTGATCGAGGGTCAGCCCGTGCGCATGGGCGTGGTCGACGGCATGAAGGGTCGCGAGGCCGCCACGATCGAGCTCGGCGACGCCTGAGCGCGTCGCGTCGGCGACTCCCGTCGCGAGATACAGGAAGGGCGGGTCCCGAGAGGGACTCGCCCTTCCGCATTTTCCGTATCCGGTTCCTCCCCGCAGGGGAGGAGTCCGCGCTTCGCGCGGACGGTGGGGCCGTTCGACTTTTCCTGGCGAGCGGCGTCGCCGCCCTCCCCACCCTCCGGCCTTTCGGCCTCCTGTCTTCCCCCTGCGGGGAGGAGGCGGGTTGCGGCTCTCGTCGCGCCGACTCAGCCCTCCATCACCCGTCCCTCGCTCGGGGCGAGCATGCCCGGGTCGCGGTCGCCCGCGTGGGTCGAGGCCAGGACGCGGCCGGCGTGCGCGAGGGGGCGCCGTGCATCTGCGAAGCTCAGCGCCACGACGAGCCGCCGCTCCCCGTGCCGTCGCTCGAAGACGAGCACGTCGTCGGCGCAGGAGAGCGTGCGGTAGGACCCGAGCGACAGCGCCGGCTCGGCCCGGCGCAGCGCCGTGAGACGGCGGTAGAGCGCGAGCATCGAGCCGGGGTCGCGTGCCTGTGCCGACACCGGCGCGGCGCCGCCGATGGGGAGCCAGGGCGCGCCGGTGGTGAAGCCGGCGTTCGGCCCCTGGTCCCAGGGGATCGGCGTGCGCACGGGGTCGCGGCCGAGCCCCCGGCCCGGGGCGTTGCGCTCCATCGGATCGTGGACCATCTCGGGCGGGATCGGCACGTCGACCATGCCGAGCTCGTCGCCCTGGTAGATCGTCGGCGTGCCGCGCAGCGTCAGCAGCAGCATCGCCGCGACCCGCGCCTGCGCCGGGCCCAGCCGGCCGGCGATGCGCGGGCGGTCGTGATTGCCCATCACCCAGTTCGGCCAGGCGCCCGTGGGGAGGGCCGCCTCGTAGCCCTCGACCATGCGCGCGATGGCCTGCGCGTTCCAGTCGGCGAAGATCAGCTGGAAGTTGAACGGCAGCTGGAAGCCGTCGAGCCCCTCGCCGCCGTAATAGGCCATCACCTCGGCCAGCGTGCCGTAGGCCTCGCCGATCAGCAGGCGCTCGGGCACGTAGTCCCCCGCCACCCGGCGCATGGCGCGCGCCGCGTCGAACACTTCCGGCTGGTGGGCGGTGTAGGCGCGATGCAGCGCGCGCGCCTCCTGCATGCCGGGCCGCCAGTCGGGATCGGGCGGGTTGTCGGTCAGCGCGGCGGAGGGCACGAGGTGCTCGACCGCGTCGACCCGGAAGCCGTCGACGCCCCGGTCGAACCAGAAGCGCATGACGTCGAGCATCGCGGCCTGGACCTCGGGATTGCGCCAGTTCAGCGCCGGCTGCTCCCGCAGGTAGATGTGGAGCCAGTACTGGCCGGTCGCCTCGTCGAGGCTCCAGGCCGGCCCGCCGAACTCCGAGAGCCAGTTGTTCGGCGGCCCGCCGCCGGGCGCGGGGTCTGCCCAGACGTACCAGTCGCGCTTGGCGTTCGCGCGTGAGGCGCGGCTCTCGCGGAACCAGGGATGCGCGTCCGAGGTGTGGCTCGGCACGAAGTCGAGCAGCACCTTGAGCCCGCGCGCGTGCGCGGCCGCGACCAGCGCGTCGAAATCCGCGAGCGTGCCGAAGACCGGGTCGACGGCGCAATAGTCGGCGACGTCGTAGCCGAAGTCCTTCATGGGGGAAGGATAGATCGGCGAGATCCAGATGGCGTCGACCCCGAGCGCGACCACGTGGTCGAGCCGGCGCGCGATCCCGGCGAGATCGCCGACGCCGTCGCCGGTCGTGTCCTGGAAGGAGCGCGGGTAGATCTGGTAGACGATGGCGCTCTGCCACCAGGGCGCGGCGTCGGGGCTGCGGTGCGTCATGCGCGCGGCTCCAGCGTGAGGTGATTTGGGATTGCGCCCCGCATAGGCGATCCGCCGCGCCGATGCCAGGCAAAAAACCACCGCGGAGCGGCTTGCGTCCGCCGGGGACTCCGCACATGCAGGATCGGCCGGCCGCGGGCACGCCGCCTGCGACGGCGTCCGAGGCCGCCGCCGATATCCCGAGGAGATCGCATGACCACCGAAGAGGATTCCGAGGCCCGCCGCCATCGCGAGAAGATGGCCAAGCGCAAGGCGGTGCAGGACGCGGAAGTGGCGGGCAAGACTCTTGAGAAGGGGCTGCTCATCGTCAACACCGGCCCCGGCAAGGGCAAGTCGACGGCCGCCTTCGGGCTGATGCTGCGCGCGCTCGGCCGCGGCTTCCGGGTGGGCGTCGTGCAGTTCGTCAAGGGCGCCTGGGAGACCGGCGAGAAGCTCGCGCTCGCGCGCTTCGACGACCAGATCTCCTGGCACACGATGGGCGAGGGCTTCACCTGGGAGACGCAGGACAAGGCGCGTGACGTCGCCGCCGCCGAGCGCGCCTGGGCCAAGGCGCGCGAGCTGATGGCGGACGAGACGATCCGGCTCGTGATCCTCGACGAGCTCAACATCGCCCTGCGCTATGCCTACCTCCCGCTCGACGAGGTGGTCGCCACGCTCCGCGCCCGCCGCCCGGACCTCCACGTCGTGGTGACGGGCCGCAACGCCAAGCCCGAGCTGATCGAGGCGGCCGACCTCGTCACCGAGATGGCGCTGGTGAAGCACCATTTCGCCGCCGGCGTGAAGGCGCAGGAAGGGATCGAGTTCTGATGGCGCGTGCGCTGATGGTGCAGGGAACCGGGTCGAACGTCGGCAAGTCGCTGCTCGTCGCCGGCCTGTGCCGTCATTTCGCGCGCCGCGGGCTCGTCGTGCGGCCGTTCAAGCCGCAGAACATGTCGAACAACGCGGCCGTCACCGCCGACGGCGGGGAGATCGGCCGCGCCCAGGCGCTGCAGGCGCGCGCGGCGGGCGTCGCGCCGTCGGTCCACATGAACCCGGTTCTCCTCAAGCCCCAGAGCGAGATCGGCTCGCAGATCGTGGTGCAGGGGCGCATGGTCGGCACGGCGAAGGCGCGGGAGTACCAGGCCTGGAAGCCGCGGCTGATGGAGGCGGTGCTCGCGTCGTTCGGACGGATGCGCGGGGAGGCCGATCTCGTGATCGTCGAGGGCGCGGGCTCGGCGTCCGAGGTGAACCTGCGCGCCGGCGACATCGCCAACATGGGCTTCGCGCGGGCGACGGGCACGCCTGTGGTCATCGTTGGCGACATCGACCGGGGCGGGGTGATCGCGAGCCTGGTGGGGACCAAGGCGGTGATCGACCCGGCCGACGCGGCGCTGATCGCCGGATTCGTGGTCAATCGCTTCCGCGGCGACCCGTCGCTCTTCGACGCGGGCATGCGGATCATCGCCGACCATACGGGCTGGGCGCCGCTGGGCCTCGTGCCGCATTTCGCCGACGCCGCGCGGCTGCCCGCCGAGGACCGGCTCGGCCTCGATCGCGAGCCGAGGTACGGAGGAGGCGAGGGCGTCACCATCGCCGTGCCCGTGATGCCGCGCATCTCCAACTTCGACGATCTCGACCCGCTGCGCGAGGAGCCCGGCGTGCGGCTCGTCCTGGTGGAGCCCGGCGTGCCGATCCCGGCCGAGGCGGCGCTGGTGCTGCTGCCGGGCTCGAAGACGACGATCGACGATCTCGCCTTCCTCCGCGCCCAGGGCTGGGACGTCGACATCGCCGCGCACGTTCGCCGCGGTGGGCGCGTGCTCGGGCTGTGCGGCGGCTTCCAGATGCTGGGCCGCACGATCGCCGATCCCGACGGGGTCGAGGGGCCGGCGGGGCGTGTCGTGCCCGGGCTGGGGCTGCTCGACCTGGAAACGCGCCTCACGGGCGTGAAGACGCTCGAGGCGGTCGCCGGGACGGCGCTCGCCGACGGCGCGCCGTTCTCCGGCTACGAGATGCACGTGGGCGAGACCACGGGGCCGGACGCCGCGCGGCCCTTCGCCCGCTTCGCCGACGGGCGGCCCGACGGGGCCGTGTCGCGGGACGGGCGGGTGGTCGGCACCTACGTCCACGGTCTCTTCGCCGACGATGCGCAGCGCGCCGCCTGGCTCGCCCGGCTCGGTGCGAGGACCAGCGGTCTCGCCTACGAGGCACTGGTGGAGGACGTCCTCGACCGCTTCGCCGACCACCTGGCGGCGCATCTCGACTGCGACCGGCTGCTCGCCATCAGCGAGACAGGGCGAGGGCCGTGATCGCGACGAGCGCCGCGAGGCCGATCAACAGCGCGCAGGCGGTGCGATAGAGGGCGAGCGCGCGGTCGACGTCCTGCGCGGTCGCCGCGGCGCGGCCGTCGCCCATCCAGGCATCGTTCACGATCGTCTCGCCGTAGGTGCGCGGGCCGGCGAGCCGCAGGCCGAGCGCGCCCGCCATCGCGGCCTCCGGCCAGCCGGCGTTCGGCGAGCGGTGCCTGCCCGCGTCGCGGCGAACCGCGGCCCACGCCGCGCGCGCGGAGGCCCACGGATGGAGTGCCGCCGCCACGATCAGGAGGAACGCGCCGAGCCGCGAGGCGGGAAGGTTGATCATGTCGTCGAACCGCGCCGCCGCCCAGCCGAAGGCATCGTGGCGCGGCGTGCGGTGGCCGATCATGCTGTCGGCGGTGTTCGCCGCCTTGTAGAGGACACCACCGGGCAGCCCGCCGAGGCCCATCCAGAAGGCCGGCGCGACGATCCCGTCGGAGAAGTTCTCGGCGAGGCTCTCGATCGCGGCGCGGGAGACGCCCGCCTCGTCGAGGCTCTCGGGGTTGCGCCCGACGATCATCGAGACCGCGCGGCGCCCGCCCGCCAGCCCCTCCGCGCGCAGCCCGTCGCGCACGGCGGCGACGTGCTCGTGGAGCGAGCGCTGGGCGAGGAGGCTCGAGGCGAGGATCGCCGCGGCGAGCAGGCCGAGGAGCCCGAACCCGGAGAGGATCGCCTGCAGCGCCAGCGCCAGCGCGCCCGGCACGGCGAGGATCGCCACGAGCGCGAGCACGCCCATCGCCCGCCGTACGGCGGGGGAGGCGTCGTCGCGGTTCAGGTCGCGGTCGAGCGTGGCGATCAGCGCGCCGATCCAGGTGACGGGATGGCCGATCGCCGTGTAGACACGCCCGGGATAGCCGATCGCCGCCTCCACCAGGAGCGCGAGCGTCAGGACGGCGAGGGATTCGACGAGCATCGGAGGCCGGCGGCATGCGGGAGGAGCGGGGGCCGATCGGGCACGGGGGCGACCTCGGCGCGGCGCGTGCGCTCTTCCCGCACGCACCCGAGCCGTCGATCGACCTCTCGACCGGCATCAACCCCATAGCCTATCCGCTGCCCGCCCTGCCAGCGTCGGCGTTCGCCCGCCTGCCCGAGCCGGCGGAGCACGCCGCGCTCGAGGCCGCGGCGGCGCGCGCCTACGGCGTGAGCGACCCCGCCTGCGTCGTCGCCGCGCCGGGAACGCAGGTGCTGATCAGCCTGCTGCCCTTCGTCTCGCCGGCGCGCGAGGTCGCGATCGTGACGCCGACCTACGGCGAGCACGCGCAGGCCTGGCGGGCGGCGGGCGCACGCGTGCGCGCGGTCGCCGCTCCGGAGCAGGGCGAGCGCGCGGACGTCGTCGTGGTGGTGAACCCCAACAACCCCGACGGCCGGACCTGGCCGGCCGCGGCGCTCCGCGCGCGCGCGGCCGACCTCGCCGGGCGGGGGGGGATGCTCGTCGTCGACGAGGCCTTCGCCGATCTCGAGCCGGTCGAGAGCCTCGGAGCCGACCTGCCCGTGCACGCCATCGTGCTGCGCTCCTTCGGCAAGACCTACGGCCTCGCCGGCATCCGCCTCGGCTTCGCCCTCGCCCGCGCGCCGCTCGCCGCGCGGCTGCGCGCGGCGCTCGGGCCGTGGTCGGTCTCCGGGCCCGCGCTGTCGATCGGCCGCGCGGCGCTCTCCGACGAATGCTGGCATGCCGAGACGCGCCGCGCCCGCGCCGCCGACGCGGCCCGCCTCGACGCGCTGCTGGCGCCCTGGTGCGAGGGGCCGGTTCGCGGCACGAGCCTGTTCCGCACGATCGAGACGGACGCCGCGCCCGCCCTCTTCCGCCGGCTCGGCGAGGCGGGGATCTGGGTGCGCCGCTTCGCGGACGACGAGCGGCGGCTCCGGTTCGGCCTGCCGGCAGGGGAGGGGGCCTGGGCGCGGCTGGAGGCGGTTCTCGGCAAAGGGGCATGACTGGCGATGCAATTCAGGAATGCTGTGAAAAGATAACCACAAGCGCGTTTGCGCGTTTCCGAGGCGGGTGCTACGTTGGCGTCGAGGTGAACGCATGACCGATCAGCGCACGACCAGCCCGGCCGCCGTCCGGGTCGAGCTCTCGCAGGAGATGCTCCGCGACATCGAAGACAGCGTCGAGGCGGGCCAGTATCGCTCCGCCGAGGAGACGGTCGTCGACGCCGTTCGGCTGTGACAGCGTGAGCGTGCCGATCGTCAGGAGCGGCTCGAGGCGATTTGAGCCAAGATTCGGCGTACGTTCGAAGATCCTCGCCCCACGTTGAGCGGAGAGGAAGCCGACGCCTACCTGGAGCAGCTCCTCCGAGAGGTGGACGATCGCTTCGCAGATATCCACTTCGCGAAGTGAGGTGCGGAGGCTTCCAGTCAGGTACCGGTCGGAAGCGATCGAGGATCTCTCCAGGCTCTTCTTCGCGATCGAGGAATTGAGCGGTAGTGCGACCGTTGCTTCCGCGTACGTCAGACGGCTACGTCGTCGGTGCGACAGGATCGGGGATGTCCCGTACGGCGGTCGTGCACGCGACGATCTCGAACCCGGCCTACGAATGATTGCCTACAGGCGATCTGCGGTGATCTTGTACGCCGTGAGGGAAGATTTCGTCGAGGTCGCGAACATCTTCGTCGGGGTCAGGGACTACGAAGACCTGTATACCGGCTGAGCCTTCACCCTCACGCCAGCACCCCGTGCAGGTCGTACGCGTCCGCCCGCTTCACCGTGACGTCCACCACGTCGCCCGGCTTGATCCGGGTCGAGCGCGTCCTCACGAAGACGTTCCCGTCGATCTCCGGCGCGTCCCACTGCGAGCGGCCGACCGAGACCGTCGGGCCGACCTCGTCGAGGATGACGGGGATGGTGCGGCCCACCTTGCGGGCGAGGATGCGCGCGGAGATCGCCGCCTGCGCCTGCATGAAGCGATGCCAGCGCTCCTCCTTCACCTCTTCGGGCACGGGCTCGGCGATGGCGTTCGCCGGCGCGCCGGCGACGGGCTCGTACTTGAAGCAGCCCACGCGCTCGAGCTCGGCCTCCTCCAGCCAGTCGAGCAGGAGCTGGAAATCCTCCTCGGTCTCGCCGGGGAAGCCGACGATGAAGGTCGAGCGGATGGCGAGATCGGGGCAGACGGCACGCCAGGCCTTGATGCGGTCGAGCGTCTTCTCGACGTTGCCGGGGCGCTTCATGGCGCGCAGCACCTTCGGCGAGGCGTGCTGGAACGGGATGTCGAGGTAGGGCAGCACCTTGCCCTGCGCCATCAGCGGGATGACCTCGTCCACGTGCGGGTAGGGGTAGACGTAGTGCAGCCGCACCCAGGCGCCGAGCGTGCCGAGCTCGCGGGCGAGGTCGAGGAAGCGCGCGCGCACCTCGCGGCCCTGCCAGGTCGAGGACGCGTACTTCACGTCGACGCCGTAGGCGGAGGTGTCCTGCGAGATGACGAGGAGCTCGCGCACGCCCGCCTTCACCAGCCGCTCCGCCTCGCGCAGCACGTCCGCCGCCGGCCGCGAGACGAGGTCGCCCCGCAGCTTGGGGATTATGCAGAACGAGCAGCGGTTGTTGCAGCCCTCCGAGATCTTCAGGTAGGCGTAGTGGCGCGGCGTGAGCTTCACGCCCTGCGGCGGAACGAGATCGAGGAACGGGTCGTGCGCGGGCGGCACCGCCGCGTTCACCGCCGAGAGCACGCTTTCGTAGGCCTGCGGGCCGGTGATGGCGAGCACGTCCGGGAAGCGCTCGCGGATCTGCTCGGGCTCGGCGCCCATGCAGCCGGTGACGATCACCTTGCCGTTCTCGCTCATTGCCTCGCCGATGGCGTCCAGCGATTCCGCCTTCGCGCTGTCGAGGAAGCCGCAGGTGTTCACGATCACGAGATCGGACCCGTCGTGCTCGCGCGAGAGCTCGTAGCCCTGCGCCCGCAGCTGCGTGATGATCCGCTCCGAGTCGACGAGGGCCTTCGGGCAGCCGAGGGAGACGAACGAGATCTTGCGCGCGGGTGCGGTCATGCGGAGGGGGTCGCCGAGAATGCGGAAGGATGCCGGGGAGAGCGTCACATAAGCGAGAACGCGCCCGCGCGCCAGTGGCGCGTCGACACGCCCCCGCCCCGCGTGCTAGGCGCCCGCAGCCCGACACGGGCGCGACGGGGAGGGAGCATGCGGGAGGGCGCGAACGAGCCGGTGGTCGGGCGCGACGTGCGCCGCCGCGCCGCGTTCTACCTCCCGGGCTACGACCCGCGCCGCCCGCGCGTCTACCACGCGCTCTTCGCCGAGGAGCTCGCCGCCGCCGCCCGGCTGCGCGGTTTCGCGGCGCAGGCGACGCCCCTCGGCGGCGAGGACGGTCCGACGCCGGCTTTCGCGATCGAGGCCCACGATCCCCTCGGCGCCTGGGACACCCGCACCGACGTGACGATCCTGCGCTGGGACGACCTCGCCCGCCCGGCCTTCCGCGCGCCGCTCGCCCCGCGTCTGGCCAAGCTGATGCGTGTCGGCGCGGACCTGGTGCGCCGCGGCGTCGTCTCCCGGCTCGCGCGGATCGATCGCCAGTTCGCCGCCTTCGTCCTCTATCCCTACGTGGGGACGCTCCTGCTCGCGCTCGCCGTCCTCGCGGTGGCCTTCGGCGCCGGCGTGCTCGGCTGGCGGATCCATCCGCTGGTGGCGGCGCCGGTGGCGCTCTCGGCGGGCGCGCTCGCCGGATGGCTGGCGCTGCGCCTCGAGCGCCCGCTCTTCCTGCGCTACCTGCTGGAGGACTGGCTGTTCTCCTTCGCCCACGAGCGCGGCGGCACGGACGTCCTCGCCGAGCGGCTCGACCTCTTCGCCGAGGCGGTGGCCGCGGCCGCGCGCGACCCCGCGATCGACGAGGTGCTGCTCGTGGGCCATTCCTCGGGGGCCTTCCTGGCGCCGGAGACGCTGGCGCTGGCGCTCGCCCGCGATCCCGACCTCGGGCGCCGCGGGCCGGCGGTGTCGCTCCTCACGCTCGGCACCGTGGCCCCGCTGATGCTCGTCGACGAGACCTGCATGCGCTATCGCGCGGCGGTGGGGCGGCTCGCGAACGAGCCGTCGGTCGCCTGGCACGAGGTCCAGACCCGGCACGATGCGATGAACGTCTGCCCGGTCGACCCCGCCGCGCTGAGCGGGCTCTTCGCTGCGCGCACGCTCTGGCCGCGCACGTTGCGGCTGTCCATGCCGCAGCTCGTGGCGCCCGGCCGGCTCGGGCTGTTGCGTGAGCGCCTGTTCTTCTTCCGCACGCATTTTCGCTTCCTGCGCGCGAACGAGCGGGTCCACTGGTACGATTTCTACGGCATCCTCGCCGGCCGGACGACGCTCGCGGCGCGACACGCGCAGGTGCCGGACATGCGCGACGTCGGCCCTTGAGCCCGGGCGCTTCACGCCGGCGCACGCGACAGCAGGATCGGCAGGATCGAGGCCAGCAGCATCAGGCCGAGCGCGACGTTGAAGACGCGCATCCGCGTCGGCGTGCTCAGGAACCGTGCGATCAGCTCGCCGAAGGCCGCCCAGACGGTGCACGACAGGAACCCGACGGCGACGAAGACGGCGGCGATGAGGGTGATCTCGAGCCCGAATCCCGCGCTCGTCGTGTAGGCCGCGACCGCGCCCGTCGCCATCACCCAGGCCTTGGGGTTGACCCACTGGAACAGGGCGGCCTCGACGAAGCCGATCGGCGCCCCGAGCGCCCCGTGCTCGACGGACCCGCGCGCGATCAGGACCTTCCAGGTGAGATAGAGAAGGTAGGCCGAGCCGACGATCGCGAGCGCGTCGTGCAGCCAAGGCTGCCGCTCGAAGACCGCGCCGAGGAACAGGCCGACGATGACGACCATCGCCGGGAAGCCGATCGCGATCCCGATGATGTGCCGCCAGGTGCGCGACAGGCCGAACTTCGCCCCCGACGTGACGAGGAGCAGGTTGTTCGGCCCCGGCGAGAACGATGTGGAGAGCGCGAACAGGAGGATCGCGACGAGCCAGGTGCTGGTGATCATGGCGGCGTGGTGCCCGCTCGGGACGGAGGACGATGATCCGGGTGCATCATGCGCAGAGAGCGACCGCCGTGTCGCGTACCGCGGGCGCGCACGCGGCCTCGTCGAAGCCGAACGCGATCGTCGGCGCGGCGCCGATCCGGGCGCCGAAGGCGCTCTCGTGCAGGAAGGCCGGCGCGCCGAAGCGGATCTCGCCGTCGCCGGGCGCCGGCAGGTAGCGGCGCACCATCGCCTCCGCGCCGGCGAGGTAGGCCTCGTCGCCGGCCGCCTCGAGCGCCTCCACATCCGCCACGAAGGACGCGGCCGCCGCGTCCACCGCCTCGCGATCGATCGTGAGCCGCCCGTCGTCGCGAATCCGCAACGCGCCGGCCTCCCGCAGGTAGGCCAGGAGGAGCAGGCCCGTGCCCGAATCGAAATTGCGCGACCAGTCGGGCTCGCCGGGGTAGCGCATGGTGCGGTCGAACAGGATGAACTCCGCGACGGCGTCCCCTTCGGGAATGCCGCCGGCACGGCAGGCGCGATAGGTCGCGAGGTCCACCTTGAGCTCCTCCAGGAGGCCGGTGAACCAGCGGGTCTTGAGCCCGATCTGTGCGTCGAAGGGGCGCGTCCCCTGGTGGTGGAAGTAGTCGTGCAGGTAGCCCCAGACGCAGCGCGCCTCGTAGGCGCGGCGCGGGTCGGCGATGCGCGAGGCCGCGAGCGCGTCGGGGATGCCGACGGCGTCCCAGGTCGGCACCGTGATCGTGTCGTAGATGCGCTTGAACTTGTTGAAGAAGAACAGCGCGTAGAGCTGGCGGTCGGGGAGGGTGGCGCTGGCGATGTTCTCCGGGAAGAAGACGATGTTGTTGCCGCGCACGAGCCCCGGCGTGCCGGCGACGAGATGCGCGGACTGGCAGATGTTCTTCGGGTGGGGATAGGCGTCGTAGAGCGCCCGGTACGCCTCGCCGGCGGGCTCCTCGCGGATCGCGAGGAAGGTCTCGAAGCGATGCCCGGCGCGCCCGCCGTTGGCGAGGCGCAGCGGGCCGAAGAAGAGGAACGGCGCGCCCTCCTCGGGCGCCCGCATCGCGTCTCGGGTGCGTCCGTAGTCGGGCTTGCCCCGCGCGCCGTCCGCGAGCCAGCGCTCCGTGTCGGCGACGATCGCCTCCGCCTGGGCGGTGGCGCCGATACGGTGCGCCAGGCGCGCGGCCTGCGCCGCCGCGTCCGCCAGCAATGCGCGCGCCCGCGCGCCGTCGGCGTCGTCAGGCAGGGACCCGTCCGGCGCCTGGATCGCGGCGATGCGCTGCGTCGACGCGACGAGCTCGCCGATCATGCGGCCCTCCTCACGAGCGCGCGGTGCGCGTGGATGGTGAATCCCATCGGCACGGGGCCGTGGTCGCGCAGGACGACGAGGCCGTGCCTCTCGGCCGCCGCCGCCGTCGTGATGCAGGCGTCCACCTCGCCCGCGGCGCACGACCGCGCCGCTTCGGCGTTGCTCGTGACGAGGCGGATCTCGTGGCTCGCCGGGACCAGCGCGCGGGGCGCGGGATGCGTCGCGACGACCGAGATCGCGGCGTCCGCCGAGCGCGCGGCGAGCAGCATCGGGAACGTGTCGAACAGGAACTGGTCGGCGAGCGTCATGCGGTCGAGATAGGGAAAGACGAGCCCGTGCAGGTCGGGATAGACCACGCATCCGAGGAGCGTCGCGGCCGGATCGTCCAGCACGCGGGCCATCCCCTCCTCGAGCGTGCGGTGGAGGACGACGTCGGCGGCGAGGCCATGAGCCGCCATGTAGTGCGTGGCGGCCGCCTCGCAGTTCGTGCCGGACGGCCCGAGCGTGTGGATCGTCGATATACGCGTGCGATCGAACATATCGTCATCCTCGGTTGCCAATCTCGCGATCTTGCGCATGCATCCGAGGGATGTCAATCGATTAGAATTTACCTATTGTAAGTCGCTTACCGTCGGGGATGACGGGATGGATGAGGATCCGTCACGCGGCGCGATCCGGCGACGCCCGCCTCCCGCCGTCCAGCTCGCCGCGCCGCAGCGCCTCGCGGCCCGGCGCGACGAGGTCGGCGATCTCGACGATGTTCTTGCGCAGCTCGTCGACCGCGAAGCGCAGCGCGGAGACCGCCCGCTCGCGATCGGCGTCTTCGGTGAGCGCCGTCTCGGTCTTCGAGTGGCGCAGCGCGTCCTCCGCCTCGCACAGGCGATGAACCACGGGCCGTGCCTTCGGCGGCTCGGCTGTGCGTCCCTCGAGATGCGCGACGAGGTCCCCGAGGAAGCCCGCGACCTCCTCGCGGATGCGGTCGATGCGCAGGTGCCCACCGGCCACGTCCTCGTGCCGGAAGCTCGAGCGGCGCTCCTCGGCGGCACGGTCGAGGACGATGGTCGCGTGCCAAAGGCGCTCGATGGCGACGAGCCCCTGGGCGAGCGAATGCCCGCCCTCGAGGCCGCGCTTGAACCGCGCGTCCCCCGTGATCTCGCGGGCGGTGCCGATGTGGCGCTGGAAGTCCTCGTCGATGCGCCGCGTGTCCTCCGCGTCGGCGCCAGCGAGGCCCGACAGGGAGGCGTCGACGAGCCGCCGGCAATCGTTGAGCGCGTAGGCGATGTTGCGTGTCGCACGCGAGCGGGCGCTCTCGGGCCAGACCACCGCGGAGGCGAGCGCCGCGCCGACGGAGCCGATCATGATCGCGAGGGCGCGCTCGAGCGACGTCATGATCTCCGCGTTCGCGTTGACCGCCACGACCGCGGCGGCGACGGCGATGTAGTTGAGGTTGGGCCACAGCGTCGTCATCAGGTTGGCGACGACGCTCGCCACGACCACGGATGCGAGGATCTGCCAGCGCGCCGGGAGCACGTCCGCGAGGAGCACGACCGTCGCGAGCCCCAGCGCCGTGCCGATCAGCGCGGCGACGACACGGTACACGCCGACCGAGACCGTCGAATCGGATGCGAGCCGGATCGAGAACAGCGCCGAGATGATCGCCCAGGAGAGGTGATCGATGCCGTACCAGCGCATGACGACGTAGACGAGCGTCACCGCCGCGCCGGTCTGCAGGCCGACGCGGGCGAGATCGCGCGTGCGTTTTCGGTCGATGCGGGGCAGGACGCCCGTCGGGAGCCGGCTCACGTGAGGGTACCTCCAGGCTCGACAACGTCGCGCCGCCCATCCCGTTTCGTCGCGGACCGCTCGCCCGCTTGCCGCGGCGGGCGCGATCGCCATATGTGGCCCATGAACGACAGCACCATGCCGACCCGCCGCCTGTTCCTGGGCGGCGTCGCGGCCTTCGCCCTCGCCGGATGCGGCGAGGGCGTCGGGCGGACGGAGGACACGACGCGCGCCGCCGGCGCCGCGAGCGAGGGAGGAGCGACCGTGAGCGTGGCCGACAAGCAGACCTGGGATCTCACCGAGGCGCAGTGGCGCGAGCGCCTGACGCCGGAACAGTTCCACGTGCTGCGCAAGGAAGGGACCGAGCGGGCGGGCTCGAGCCCGCTCGACAAGGAGTACCGTGCCGGCACCTTTCATTGCGCCGGCTGCGACCTGCCGCTGTTCACCTCGCAGATGAAGTTCGATTCCGGCACCGGCTGGCCGTCCTTCTACGACACGATCGAGGGCGCTGTGGGCACGAAGCGGGACTTCAAGTTGATCCTGCCGCGCACCGAGTATCATTGCGCGCGCTGCGGCGGGCACCAGGGCCACGTCTTCAAGGACGGGCCGGCGCCGACGGGGCTGCGCTACTGCAACAACGGCGTGGCTCTGCGCTTCGCGCCGGCGATCGAGGCGGCCGGTTGAGCGCGGGGAGCGGCGGCGCCGGGCGACCCGCGCATGGACACCTGCGCGCTGCGGAAGCGCCGGCGGGTCGTTTCGCAGGTCGAGGACGGTGCACGCGGCTTCGCGAAAACGTCACATGAGTGTCACGGGGCACTCCTAGGGTCCGCCACGCGTCGGGGGGGCGCGATCGGCGTCGCCCGCAGCCGCAACCGCGGTCCCACTTCTAGGGACTGCGGCCAAAGCACCATCTCGACAGGGAGATCACCCGTGAAGCTCTTCACCTACACGAGCGCGCTCGCGATCGCCGCCGCCACCGTGCTGGCCGCCGGCGCCGCCAACGCCCAGACCCGCGACCAGATCCGCATCGTCGGCTCGTCCACGGTGTTCCCCTATTCCCAGGCGGCTGCCGAGGAGTTCGCGGCCGAGACCGGCGGCCCGGCCCCGATCGTCGAGTCGACGGGCACCGGCGGCGGCATGCGCATCTTCTGCGAGGGCGTCGGCCCGCAGACCGCCGACATCACGGGCGCCTCGCGCGCCATGACGGAGTCCGAGTGGGAACTCTGCAAGACGAACGGCGTGACCGACGTCTCGGAGGCGCAGATCGGCTCCGACGGCCTGTCGATCGCCATGTCGGTGGACGGCCCCGACCTGAACCTCACCAAGGGCCAGATCTTCCAGGCGCTGGCCGCCGAGGTCGAGGTCGACGGCGAGATCGTCGCGAACCCCTACACCCGCTGGAGCGAGATCGACCCGTCGCTCCCCGACGCCGAGATCGTCGTGCTCGGCCCCCCGCCGACCTCCGGCACCCGCGACGCCTTCGTCGAGCTGGCGATGCACGTCGGCTGCAACGAGTTCGAGACGATCAAGGCGCTCGAGGAGACCGACGAGGACCGTTGGGACGAGGTCTGCTCGCGCATGCGTCAGGACGGCCCGTTCGTCGAGGCGGGTGAGAACGACAACCTGATCGTCCAGCGCCTCCAGCAGGACCCGAACGCGCTCGGCATCTTCGGCTACTCGTTCCTCTACGAGAACCAGGACACGCTGAAGGCCGCGCAGGTCAACGGCGTCGCGCCGACCTTCGACACGATCGCCGACGGCTCGTACACGATCTCCCGCCCGCTGTTCTTCTACGTGAAGAACGCGCACCGCGGCGTGATCCCGGGCCTCGCGGAGTTCGTCGAGCTCTACGTGAACGAGGACGTGATGGGCCCCGGCGGCCTGCTCGCCGAGCGCGGCATGGTCCCCCTGCCCGACGCGCGCCGCGCCGAGGTCCAGGAGGCCGTGACCAGCGGCGCCCAGTTCACCCGCTACGGCGGCTGAGGTATAGAGCCTCGCTCGATGGGCCGCGGCGGGACCTCCGCCGCGGCCCGTTCCCTCTCCGATCGGCGCGCGCGTCTCAAGCGGTTGGTGTCGGCATGGCCGGAAACCTGATCCTCGTCATCATCTTCCTGTCGCTGGTCGCCTATTTCGTCGGGCAGTCCCAGGCGCGGAAGTTCGTCGAGGCCTCGCCGGTAGGCGCGGTCCATTCGCGGCCGGTCTACCATGGCGCGTTCGTCGCCGTCTGGGTCGGCGTGCCGGCTCTTCTGCTCGTGCTGGTGTGGCTCCTGTTCCAGGGTGCAGTGGTCGACGCCTTGCTGCTGCGCAGCCTTCCGCCGTCGCTGACGGACGGCGCCGGCCCCGCCGAGCTCTCGCTCTATCTCGCGGAGACGAAGAACGTCGCCGCCGGCCTCGTTTTCGGCGAGCCGTCGCCGGAGATCGTCGCCGCGGCCGAGCGTTATGCCGCCTGGTCGCAGATCGCGTCCTGGGCGATGGTCGTCGTCGGGCTGTCCGTGGCGATCGTCGCGATCTTCGTCGCGCGGGCTCGGCTGGCGCCGCTGTTCCGGGCGCGGCAGGGCTTCGAGCGCGCGCTCTCGGTGATGATGGTGTCGTGCGCGGTGCTCGCGATCTTCACGACGCTAGGCATCATCGGCGCCCTCCTGTTCGAGGCGACGCTCTTCTTCCGCATGGTCCCGATCGTCGAGTTCCTCTTCGGCCTGAGGTGGGAGCCGCAGATCGCGATTCGCCCGGACCAGATCGCCGGCGCCGGGGCGTTCGGCGCGATCCCGGTCTTCGTCGGCACCCTGCTCGTGGCGACCATCGCGATGGCGGTCGCCGTGCCCGTGGGCCTGTTCTCGGCGATCTACCTCACCGAGTTCGCGAGCGACCGGATCCGCGCTATCGTCAAGCCGATGATGGAGATCCTCGCGGGCATCCCCACGGTGGTCTACGGCTTCTTCGCGGTGATCGTGGTCGCCCCGGCGATCCGCGGCCTCGGCATGTCCCTCGGCATCCCGGTCGCGCCCAACACGGCCCTCGTCGCCGGCGGCGTGATGGGGATCATGATCATCCCCTTCATCTCGTCGATGACGGACGACGCGCTCAACGCGGTGCCGCGCTCCATGCGCGACGGCTCGCTCGCCATGGGCGCGACGCAGGGCGAGACGATCATGAAGGTGCTCCTGCCGGCGGCTCTCCCCGGGATCGCCGGCGGCATCCTGCTCGCGGTGAGCCGCGCCATCGGCGAGACGATGATCGTCGTCATGGCCGCCGGCCTGATCGCGACGCTCACCTTCAACCCCCTCGACTCGGTGACGACGGTCACGGTGCAGATCGTGACGCTGCTCATCGGCGACACGGCCTTCGACAGCCCCAAGACACTCGCCGCCTTCGCGCTCGGCCTCGTGCTCTTCGTCGCGACGCTGGTGCTGAACATCGTTGCGCTGCGGATCGTCCAGAAATATCGAGAGAAGTATGACTGACACCGCGCTCGTCGGGGCTGGCCCCATCGACTGGACGTCGCCGGAGGCGGAGGCGCGCCGCCGGGGTCGTCGCGCCGCCGAGTCCCGGCTGCGCATCTACGGCCTCGTGGCCATCGCGACCGCGCTCGGCCTGCTCGCGATCCTCGTCGGCTCGCTCGTGCTGAACGGCTACCGCGCCTTCACGCAGACGCAGATCGCGCTCGAGATCTTCGTCGATCCGGGCGCCGTCGATGCGGCGGACCCGAGCGACGGCGAGTATCGCGAGCTGATCACGGCCACGCTCGCCGGGGTCCTGCCCGGCGTCGACGCGGCGGAACTGCGCGCCGCGCGCGACATCCTCACCCGCAACGCGCACTTCATCCTGCGCGACTACGTGGTGGCGAACCCGAGCGTGATCGGGACCACGATCCGGCTGGCGATCCCGGCCTCGGACCCCTACGACCAGCTCGCCAAGGGTCTCGTCGAGCGGGACTCCGACGAGGGCCGCCGCCGCGTCGACGATCGGGGGATCGCGCTCTTCGACCGGCTGGCGGAGCAGGGCCTCGTCGCGCAGCGGTTCAACTCGGCGCTGTTCTTCAACGCCGACAGCCGCTTCCCCGAGCTCGCCGGCCTCTCCGGCGCCGTGGTCGGCTCGTTCTTCGCGCTCGCGGTGTGCTTCATCCTCAGCTTCCCGATCGGCATCGCCGCGGCGGTCTACCTCGAGGAGTTCGCGCCGAAGAACAAGTGGACCGACGTCATCGAGGTGAACATCAACAATCTCGCCGCGGTTCCCTCGATCGTCTTCGGCCTGCTCGGCCTGGCCGTCTTTCTCGGCTGGTTCGGCATGCCACGCTCGGCGCCGCTCGTGGGCGGCATGGTGCTCGCGCTCATGACGCTGCCGACCATGATCATCGTGACGCGCGCGGCGCTCAAGGCGGTGCCGCCCTCGATCCGCGAGGCGGCGCTCGGCGTCGGTGCCTCCAAGCACGAGGTGGTGATGCACCACGTCCTGCCGCTGGCGCTGCCGGGCATCCTGACGGGCACCATCATCGGCCTCGCCCAGGCGCTCGGCGAGACGGCGCCGCTGCTCCTCATCGGCATGAACGCCTTCATCACGAGCCCGCCGGGCGGGCTGCTCGACCCGGCGACGGCGCTGCCGACGCAGATCTTCATCTGGGCCGACAGCCCGGAGCGCGGCTTCGTCGCGCGCACCTCCGCCGGCATCCTCGTGCTGCTCGGCTTCTTGATCCTGATGAACCTGATCGCGATCCTTCTGCGCAACCGCCTCGAGCGGAAGTGGTGAGCGAGCGAGGAGACGAGATGACCGCCATGCATGCCCCCACCGCTGCGCCGGATGCCCCGGCGCCCGTTCTCGACAAGCGCGAGACCGTCCGCGTACCGTTGGAGATCGGCAATCCGTCGAAGGTCGACGCCCGCGACGTAAAGGTCTTCTACGGCGCCAAGCAGGCGATCTACGACCTCACGATCGGCATCCCGGAGAAGGCGGTCACCGCCTTCATCGGCCCGTCCGGCTGCGGCAAGTCCACCTTCCTGCGCTGCCTCAACCGCATGAACGACACGATCGACGGCGCGCGCGTCGAGGGCGACATCACGATCGACGGCAAGGACATCTACGATCCCAGCCTCGACGTCGTCACCCTGCGCGCCCGCGTCGGCATGGTCTTCCAGAAGCCCAACCCCTTCCCGAAGTCGATCTTCGAGAACGTCGCCTACGGGCCGCGCATCCACGGACTCGCCAAGTCGAAGGCCGACATCGCGGTCATCGTGGAGGCCTCCCTGCGCAAGGCCGGCCTGTGGGACGAGGTGAAGGACAGGCTCCTCGAGACCGGCACCGGCCTCTCCGGCGGCCAGCAGCAGCGCCTGTGCATCGCGCGCGCCATCGCGGTGTCGCCCGAGGTGATTCTCATGGACGAGCCCTGCTCGGCGCTCGACCCGATCGCCACCGCGCGCATCGAGGAGCTGATCGACGAGCTGCGGCAGAACTACACGATCGTCATCGTCACGCACTCGATGCAGCAGGCCGCCCGCGTCTCGCAGAAGACCTGCTTCTTCCACCTCGGCTATCTCGTCGAGGAGGGACCGACCGACATGATCTTCACCAATCCGCGTGACAAGCGCACCCAGGACTACATCACCGGCCGCTTCGGCTGAGCCGCGCCGCCAGCCCTCGAGGAGACGGACCCATGTCCGAACATACGGTCGCATCGTTCGACGCCGAGCTCCAGGAGCTGCGCCGCTCGATCATGGAGATGGGCGGCATCGCCGAGAAGATGCTCGCCGACGCCACCGTGGCGCTGGTGCGCCGCGACGTGGGCCTCGCCCAGTCCGTCGTCACCACGGACTACCGGCTCGACACGATTCAGCGCGACATCGAGGAGAAGGCGATCCTCACCATCGCCCGGCGCCAGCCGATGGCGATCGACCTGCGCGAGGTGATCTCCGCCATCCGCATCGCTTCCGACATCGAGCGGATCGGCGACATGGCCAAGAACATCTCCAAGCGCACGCTCGCCATCTCCGGCCAGTTCGAGCCGCAGCGCGTCGTGCTCGGCGTCGAGCGCATGTCGGACATGGTGCTCGGCCAGCTCAAGGACATCCTCGACGCCTACACCCAGCTCGACGTCGACAAGGCGCTGGAGGTCTGGCGGCGCGATGGCGCGACGGATGCGCTCTACAACTCGCTCTTCCGCGAGCTGCTCACCTACATGATGGAAGATCCGCGCAACATCACCTTCTGCACGCATCTCCTCTTCTGCGCCAAGAACGTGGAGCGCATCGGCGACCATACGACCAACGTCGCCGAGACCATCCACTACCTCGTCACCGGCCAGCCGATCACCGCCGAGCGGCCGAAGATGGACCGCACGGCCTACGAGACCGGGCAGCCCGCCGACGCGGCGCAGGGCGCCGGCGGGACCTGAGGGAGCGCGAGGCGAGCGACCGATGAGCACGCGTATCCTCGTCGTGGAGGACGAGGAGCCCCTGACGCTCCTCCTGCGCTACAACCTGGAGGCTGAGGGCTACGAGGTCGACGCGGTCGCCCGCGGCGACGAGGCCGAGGTGCGGCTGCGCGAGCAGATCCCGGACCTCGTCCTCCTCGACTGGATGCTGCCCGGCCTCTCCGGCATCGAGCTCTGCCGTCGAATCCGTGCGCGCCGCGAGACCGAGCGCCTGCCCGTGATCATGCTGACCGCCCGCGGCGAGGAGGGCGACCGGGTGCGCGGGCTCGCCACCGGGGCGGACGACTACATCGTCAAGCCCTTCTCCGTGCCCGAGCTGCTGGCGCGCGTGCGCGCGCTCCTGCGCCGCACGAAGCCCGCCCACATCGCCAACACCCTCGTCGCCGGCGATATCGAGCTCGACCGCGAGACCCACCGCGTGCGCCGCGGCGGCCGCGAGCTGCATCTCGGCCCGACCGAGTTTCGGCTGCTCGAGTTCCTGATGCAGAGCCCCGGCCGCGTCTTCACCCGCGAGCAGCTGCTCGACGGCGTCTGGGGGCATGACGTCTACATCGACGAGCGCACGGTCGACGTCCACGTCGGGCGCCTGCGCAAGGCGATCAACACCCGCGAGACGCTCGACCCGATCCGCACCGTGCGCGGGGCGGGCTATTCCTTCGACGAGACCTTCGCCAAGGCGGACGGCGCGCCCGGCGCCTGAACGAGCCGCGCGAGCCGCCCCGCTTGCTCTCCCGGGTTCGGTTTCGTACGTGGTGCGCTGCGAAATGGGTCTGTGGTAGAGCACGTGCGTCGCCGAGCTCGGCCATTAGCGCCCTGACCAGAGGCCCGCACGAGAGGACCACGATGTCGGATACAGCCGCCGCCGGCGCGATCGCAGCGCCCGTCGATTGCCACGTCGAGCGCGTCGTGCTCGTCGAGCACTATACCGACCGGCTCTTCCGCTTCCGCACGACGCGCCCGGCCTCCTTGCGCTTCCGCTCGGGCGAGTTCGTCATGATCGGACTTCCCGGCGGAGAGAAGCCCGTGTTCCGCGCCTACTCGATCGCGAGCCCGAGCTGGGACGACGAGCTCGAGTTCTTCTCGATCAAGGTCCCCGGCGGCCCGCTCACCGAGCGGCTCCAGCGCATCGCCGTGGGCGACGAGATCCTGATCAAGAAGAAGCCCACCGGCACGCTCGTGCTCGACGCGCTCGCGCCCGGAAGGCGGCTGTGGATGCTCTCCACCGGCACCGGCATCGCGCCCTTCGCGAGCCTGATCCGCGATCCCGAGACCTACGAGAAGTTCGACGAGGTGATCCTCACGCAGTCCTGCCGGCGCGTAGCCGAGCTCGCCTATGGCGAGAACACCGTGCGGGCGCTGGTCGAGGATCCGCTGGTGGGCGAGATCGCCGCCCCGCGCCTGACCTTCTACACGACGGTAACCCGCGAGCCGCATCCGCACCCGTTCCGGGTCACGGACGCGATCGAGTCGGGCCGGCTCTTCGCCGACCTGAACGTGCCGGCCCTCGACCCGCAGACCGATCGGGTGATGATCTGCGGCTCGATCGAGATGACGCGCGACTGCCGGGCGCTGTGCACCGCGGCCGGGCTGGAGGAGGGCTCGAACGCCAAGCCCGCCCATTTCGTGGTCGAGCGCGCGTTCGTGGGCTGAGCCTCACCCGCGCTCGATCCCGCTCACGCCATCTCCAGGAAGTCGAGCACCATCGCGGCGGTCCAGCTGAAGCGCTTGCCGCCGAGCGCGCGGCCGTCGAGCGGGTCGAAGTACTCCCCGAAGCCGCTCCTCGCCACGAGCGCGAGGCCGTCGCGCGCGATCTCCGCGGCCGCCTCCGCCCGGCCGTGGCGGGCGAGCCCGTCGGCGACGAGGCGGTTGGCGATCAGCCAGAGCGGCCCGCGCCAGTAGCGCAGGCGGTCGAAGCGCGGATCGGCGGGATCGTGGCTCGGGACGGGGTGGCTCACCGCCGCCCGCAGGCCCGCTAGCCGCGCGACGAGGGCGTCGACGCGCGGATGGCCGGGCTCCAGCGCCATCAGCGGCAGGAGGCCGCCGATCGAGGCGCTCTCGACGAGGGCGCCGGCGGCGCGGTCGTAAGCCGCGTATTGCCCGAGCCCGTCGTGCCAGAGCCCGTCCAGCGCCGCGCGCCCGCGCGCCGCCTGGCTCTCCGCCTCCGCCGCGATCTCCGGCGCGTCGAGCGCCCGCGCCATCGCCGCGAGATCCTCCGCCGAGCGCGTGAGGATCGCGTTGAAGCCGGGGTCGACCACCCGGAACGGCGAGGCGTCGTGCAGCGCCGCCTGGTTCCAGCCGAGCCGGCGGAAGCGCTGCACGAGCCAGAGATAGCGGTCGTACTCCTCCTTGGTCGGGCGCTGCGCGGCGTCGACGTGGGTCGTGTCGCGGCGCACGTAGCTGCCGATGCCGTCCGTGGGCACCCGCGCGAGCGCGTCGTCCCAGTCGATCGCGTTGTCGCGGCCGCTCTCCCAGGGGTGGAGGATGGCGACGAGGCCGGTCGCCTCCGGGTCGCGGGCGTTCGCGAACCAGCGGTGCCAGGCGGCCACCTTCGGCAGGAGCGCCGCCACCCGCGGCGCGACCATCGCGCCGTCGCGCGCGCCGTCGAGGAGGCGCCGCAGGGCGTAGCCCAGGACCGGCGGCTGGGTGATGCCGCTCGTCGGCGTCGCGCGCGCGGTGCCCCAGACGTCCGGCCCGGGGAAGTAGGTCTCGTGGTCGGCGTGGAAGACGATGTGCGGGACCATCCCGTCCGGCCATTGGTGGGCGACGAGCGTCTCGATCTCGGTGAGCGCCCGGTCCTCGTCCACGTGCGCGAGGCCGAGCGCGACGAGGCAGGAATCCCAGTTCCACTGGAAGGGGTAGAGGCCCTTCGTGGGGATGGTGTAGCCGCCGAGATCGTTCTCCCGCAGGATGGCGCGGGCCTCGGTACGCAGGCGGTCTTCGTCGAGTGCGGGGTTCGTCATGCGGGGCTTCTTCAAGCTGGTGGCTCAGGCGATCGCCGCCTGCGTCTTCGGATCGAACCAGCGCACGCGCTCGGGGCGCGGCGCCAGGGTGAGTGTCTCGCCGGGGCGCACGGGCAAATCGCTCTCGAGCACCGCGCGGAACAGGTGGCCGGCGACGTCCATGGTCACGAGCTGATGCGCGCCGAGCGGCTCGACGACCTTGACGCGGCCGGCGAGGCCGGTCTCGGCGGGAGCGAGATCCTCGGGCCGCACGGCGAGCTCGATCGCGTCCTGCGTCACGTCCGGCCCGGGCAGGACGATGCCGGCGGCCGACCAGCCGCCGGTCACCCGCGTCGCCGGCAGGAAGTTCATCGGCGGGTTGCCGATGAAGCTGCCGACGAAGCGGGTCGCCGGGTCGCGATAGACGTCGAGCGGGGCGGCGTGCTGGACGATGTGGCCGCCATGCATCACCACGATCCGGTCCGCGAGGCTCATCGCCTCGACTTGGTCGTGCGTGACGTAGATCGTCGTGGTGCGGCTCTCCTGGAGCACGCCCTTGAGCTCGGCGCGCATCTCGAGGCGCAGCAGCGCGTCGAGGTTCGAGAGCGGCTCGTCCATGAGCAACACCTCCGGCTCCGTCGCCAGCGCCCGGGCGACCGCGACGCGCTGGCGCTGGCCGCCGGAGAGCTGGCCGGAATAGCGCGCGAGCAATTGCTCGATGTGCATCATCGTGGCCGCGCGCCGCACCTTCTCCTCGACCTCGGCGTTGGGCATCTTCTTCATGCGCAAGCCGAAGGCGATGTTCTCGAACACGGTGAGGTGCGGGAAGACGGCGTAGTTCTGGAACACCATCGCGATCTTGCGCGCACGCGGCGGCAGATGGTCGACGCGCCGTCCGCCGATGGCGATCTCGCCGCGGCTGGCGGTCTCGAGCCCGGCGATGCAGCGCAGGAGCGTGGTCTTGCCGCAACCCGAGGCGCCGAGCAGCACGAGGAACTCGCGATCCTCGACGTGCAGGTCGATCTCGTGGAGCGCGGTGAAGGAGCCGTAGGATTTCTCCACGCCGGTGACGGTGATCTCAGCCATGGACGGGCTCCTCTGCGGTTCCGTGAGGGAGGACGTCGATCGCTCGGCGGAGCGGCGACCGGCTCCGGCGCGGGGGAGCGGTGCATCGACCTCGAGCCCGTTCTGCACGCCCCACACCCCCGGCCCCTCTCCACGAGGGAGAGGGGAGAGCCTGCATCGACGTCTCGTCCTCGCGATCATGTGTTGTCGGCGCGCGTCGACGTTCATGACGAGGCGCGACGCGGTTCCCCTCTCCCTCGTGGAGAGGGGCTAGGGGTGTGGGGCGTCGTGCAGGGTTCCAGGCTCGTGGGATCCCGCCAAGAGCGTGTGCCGGCACGGGTGTTGGGGGGTGCGCGTTCATCGGTTGGCGATCCCCCACATGGCGAAGAGGTACTTCCTCACCGCGAACAGGAAGAGCAGCGCCGGCAGGACGAGGACCGCCGCGCCGGCGAACTTGAGGTGGAGCGGGCTGACGTCCAGGCTCTGGAGAAGGAAGGCGGTCAGCGTGCGGTTCTCGATCGTCAGCACCGCGGCGGCGAAGACCTCGTTCCAGGACACGACGAACGCGAAGACGGCGGAGGCGGCGATGCCGGGGCTCACCAGCGGCAGCACCACCTTCACGAAGGCCTGGAGGCGCGTGCAGCCGAGCGTCCAGGCCGCCTCCTCCAGCTCCACCGGCACCCCCATGAACAGCGAGGCCGTGATCAGCACCGCGAAGGGCATCGCCAGCATCGTGTGGACAAAGGCGAGACCGAGGATCGTGTCGTCGAGCCCGATCTGGATGTAGGCGACCGCCAGCGGCAGCGCGAGCAGCGGCAGGGGGAAGGCGCGGGTCATCAGGACGAGGATGCGAAACGCGCTCTTGCCCGCGAAGTCGAACCGCGCGAGCGCGTAGCCGGCGGGTGCGCCGACGGCGATCGACAGCACCATCGTGATCGCCGCCACCATCACCGAGTTGAGGAGCGCGTCCGCGACGCCGCGAAAGCCGATGAAGAAGGCGAGGCTGTCGGTGGCGAAGGAGGGCACGAAGCTCTTCGGCCAGCCGGACACCTCCGCCGGCGTCGAGAGGGCGTTGACGAGGACGAGCCAGATCGGGACGAGCACCCACAGGCACAGGATCGTCACGACGGCCGCCATCAACCAGCGCCGCGCGGCGGCGAGATCGAGGGCGCGGGTCTCCTCCGGCGAGGCGGCGGGGGCGGGGAGGGGAGCGGTCGCGGTCATGCGCGCGCCTCCTTCGGGGTGCGCAGCCACCACAGGAAGGCGAGGGTGGCGGCGATGGAGACTCCCAGGATGACGAGGGCGTAGGACGCGGCGACCCCGCGGTCCTGGAGCTGGAACTCCCAGGCGTAGGTCTCGCCCATCAGCATCGGCATCGAGGTGCCGGCGAGCGCGGCGACGACGGCGAAGACCTCGAAGGCGAGGATCGTGCGCAGGATCAGCGCCGTCTGGAGGCTGGGCTTGAGGAGCGGCAGCGTCACCTTGACGAAGCGCTGCCAGGGCGAGGCGCCGAACACCTGCGCCGCCTCGTCGTACTCCTTCGGGATCAGCCCCATGCCTGCGACCAGGATGACCAGCATGATCGCGGTCGCGCGCCAGATCTCGGCGATGGCCACCGCGACGAAGAGGCCGAGCGTGTTCTGGTAGGAGAGCCGCGCGACCGGGCTATCGAGCAGGCCGAGGTGGTAGAGGAAGGAATTCAGGAAGCCGTTCTGCTCGAGGATGGCGAGCCAGATGATGCCCGCGGCGAGATCAGAGATGCCGAGCGGGATGGTGAAGACGTAGAGCACGAGATCGCGCCCGCGGCCCATCCGCGTCACGATCTGCCCCATGAAGAGCGCGAGCGCGAGCTGCAGCGGCACGACGACGGCCGCGAGCAGGATCGTGTTCCACAAGGCCGTGTCGAACTTCCAGTGCCCGGCCATGCGGGCGAAGTTCGCCATCGTGAGCTCGTCCCCCCGGCTGAACGCGATCAGCGCCACCTGCACCGCCGGATAGACGAAGAAGGCGGCCAGGAACAGCGCGGCGGGCGCGAGCAGGAGGTAGGGCAGGGCACGCGAGGGCATGCGGACCTCTTTCGTCTTGGGTGTCATCCCGGATTGCGAAGCAAGTCCGGGACCCGGAACCACAGGTGTCGTCGAGCGGCGTGTACGCCGCGTCGTGAGACGCCTCCATCGGCGCTTCGTGGACGCGCGCGCTTCGCGCACGCTGAGCAAGCACCTGCGGTTCTGGGCCCCGGGCCCGCTTCGCGACGCGGGGTGACAGGGGGCTCACTCCACCGGGCAGGGTCCCTCGGAGGGGGCATCCGGCGCCCAGCACGGCGCGCCGGCCTCGTTCACGATGCGGCGCAGCTCCTCCGCCCCGTCCTCGAGCACCTGCTCGATCGGCTGGCCGGCGAGCACGATGCGCTCGAACGTGTCGACGTAGACCTGGTTGAACTGCCCGCCGAGGTCGCCGAGCCCCACCGGCAGCAGGCCGGGATTGGCGTCGGGCGCGCCCGATTGCAGCGCGATCGCGGCGCCCGCCGCACGCACCGAGGGCGGCATGTCCTCGGGCAACTCGACGTCGACGACGGGGAAGAAGTTCGTCGCCCGCAGCGTCGCGATCTGGGTCTCGGGCTGCATCATGTAGCGCACGAGCGCCAGGCTCGCCTCTTGGTCCGGCGCCGTCGAGGGAACCGCGATGCCGGCGACCACGGGCATGAAGCCGCGGCCCGTCGGGCCGGCGGGTGCCGGGAAGGCGATGAAGTCGTCCGGGCGCTGGTTGAAGGCCTCCGCCAGGCGCGCGGTGTGGTCGATCGCGACCCAGACCTCGTCGGCGAGGAGCGGCTCCTGCATGAAGTTGTAGGAGGTCGAGCGCGGGCTCGTCACCTCCCACAGCTCCTTGACGGTCTCCCACATCGCGACCGCGTCGTCCGACCGGAAGCGGGTGACCATCGAATCGGTGAAGGACGGGTAGAAGTAGCCCTGCACGATGCGGTGGCGCAGGCCCTGCGGGCCGGCGGGCAGGCCGATCTTGGGCGACCCGGTGGCCTCCTCCATGGCACGGCCCCAGGCGATCAGCTCGTCCCAGCCGAGCGCGTTCACGTCGGCGCCCTCGGGCAGGTGCTCGAGCGCGGCCTTGTTGGCGGCCATCAGGTAGGTCGCCTGCATCCAGGGCACGTAGCGCTGCTCGTCGGTGCCGAGCCGACCGAGCTCGACGAGGGCCGGGCTCGCTGCGGAGACGTCGACGGCCGAGAGGTCCATGAAGGCGTCGGCGAAGGCGGTGAGCTCGCCGTGGAGCGCGCCGACGACGGCGATCGTCCCCTGGTTCGCCTCGGTCTCGGCGCGCAGGCGGGTGATGAAGGGCCCCGCGTCCTGCGGCTGGTAGTCGACGCTGGCGTCCTCGAAGCCCGAGAGCACCTGCTCGCGCATGCCCTGCGCCTCCTCGACGGGGCGCGCCTGGGTCGACCAGAACAGCAATTCCTGGGCGTTCGCCGGCGCGGGCCCGCTCGTCGCCGCGAAGGCGATGAGCGCGAGGGCGGATGTCGTCGTCGTATGGCGTCTCATGTCTGTCCTCCCGTTTCGTCTCTGGTGAACGTCTCTCTCTCGGTTTCTTCTTTCTCCGGGTCTTCCTCTTCGGAGCTCTGGTGGCGCGGGTCGCGGGCCGCCTCAGGCGGGGGCCGGGCCGTGGCTCGCGCGGGGGATGAAGTCCGCCGCGACGAGCTTCGGCTCGACGGCGGCGGGGCCGGTCTCGATCACCGCCAGCAGCATGCGCGCGACGGCGACGCCGCATTCCTGGATGCGGGCGTCGAAGGTCGTGAGGCCGGGGCTCGCATAGGAGGAGACCGGCAGGTTGTCGAAGCCGACGACCGAGAGGTCGTGCGGAATCGCGATCGACCGCCGGGCGGCCTCCTCCATCAGCGTGATCGCGAGCGTGTCCGTGGCGCACAGGATCGCGGTCGGCCGCCCGGCCAGGGCGAGCAGCCGGCCGGCGGCGGCGCGCAGCGCCTCCGGGTCCCCGCGGGGCGCCGCCGCGATGGCCTCGGTCGGGAGCGCGAGGCCGGCCTCCGCGAGTGCCGTCTCGAGGCCCGTACGGCGGTAGTGGGCGAAGGTCATCGGGTCGGAATAGGTGAGGAGCCCGAAGCGGCGGTGCCCGAGCGCCAGGAGGCGGCGCGCCGCCTCGCCGAAGGCCGCCGCGCCATCGGTGTCGAGCCAGGCGTGGGGGCGCGTCTCGCCGAGCACGCGCCCGTGGAGCACGAAGGGCACGCCGCGCTCGATGAGGTAGCCGACGCGCAGGTCCTCGCAGGTGGCGCGGCTCACCACCATGCCGTCGACCTGGCCGGCATTCACCACGTGGGCGAGGACGTCCATCTCCTCCTGGCGGCGTGTCGCCGTGGTGAGCGCGAGGTCGCGCCCCGCCTCCGCCAGCGCCTCGCCCAGGCCCATCACGAACTCGCCGAGGAAGGCGTCGATGAACTGCGCGTCGCGCACCGGCACGACGAGGCCGACGAAACCCGTCTGGCCGGACTTGAGCGCGCGCCCCGCGCGGTTCGGCACGTAGCCGGAGCGGGTCGCCGCCTCGCGCACGCGCTCACGAGTGGTGGCGGAGACGTCGGAATAGCCGGCCAACGCCCGCGACACAGTCGTGATCGACAGGCCGAGCTCGCGCGAGAGTTCTTTCAGCCGCGGCTGGCGGCGCTCCATGACGTCTTCCTCCGACGCGTTCCTCTCCCGACGTCGTCATCATCCGAAACGTTTCGGATCGACGGTGACGGACGTTCCGGTTTGCGCTTGGCGCGCGGCTTTCAGGGCGGGTTCTACCGAAACGTTTCGGAAGAGTGCCGCCACGCTCGCGGGCTGTCAAGCCGCGCGTCGCGCTACGCCGCGGCGAACCTCGCCATACGCACGTCGCGCGGCACGTAGAGCGGATGGCGCGGGGCGCCGGATCTCGTCGGGCCGAGGTGCCACAGCCGCGCGCCGGCCCCCGCGAGCAGCGCCAGCGCGGCGCGGGCGCGTTCCGGATCGGCGTGGTTTCCCCAGGCGCAGACGACGTCGCCCGCCTGCGCCGCGATCGCGGCGAGATGGGCCGCGTTGTCCGGCCCGACGGGGTCGGGATGGGCGGCGAGGGCGCGGGGGTCGGTGGCGCGCAGCGCGTAGAGGTTCGCGACCACGATCGGGCCGTAGCCGAAGCCGCGGGCGAGGAGGCGCACGCGCCGGATCGTCGGGTCGTCCCGCTCGGCGTCGGCGGTCGAGGGGTTGAGCATGACGAAGGCGACCGGCGGGGCCTCCGCCGAGGCGCCGTCCGCCGGCCGTTCCAGCCGGTAGCGGTACGTGCCGCAGGGCGAGAAGACGGTGCTCATTGCCCCGAGAGGTTCGCCCGCGGCACCCAGCCCTCGAAGCCTTCGACGCGGACCTTCTGCCAGCCGTCGCGCGCATAGGGCAAAAAGGCGATCGAGCAGGTGGCCGGGCCCAGCGCGTGGACCGGTCGCGACTCGAAGGAGGGATAGGCGCGCAGCATCAGCCGCTCGCCCGTCGCGACGCCCTCCGTGCAATAGAGCGCCGGCGAGACCTGGGCGATGTAGCGGGCGTGGACGAAGCCGGCATGGTGCCCGTCCTCGACCGGGCACCAGTTCCCCGAGCACGGGCCGCTCACGACGACGCCGCAGGCGCCGTAGGGCAGGCGGGCGACGATGGCGTTGCCCGCGCCCGGCCCGGCGCGCAGGTTCAGCGCGTCGTCGGCGCGGACGTTCACCACGCAATGCTCCACCCCCGGCACGACGTCCGCCGTCGGCGCGCGCTGGGCGATCGCGTTGGCGGCGCCGAGCCCGCCGAGGAGGACGCCGCACAGGGCGAGCCGCGCGAGGGAGGCGAGGGCGATCGGACGGAAGCGGCGGGGGACGGGGAGGGACATCGCGGGGGCTCGCGGGCGGGGGATTGGCGTTTTCTGCTGATCGACGGATCGACCATGCCGGGGGAATGCTGAGCGAAGCCTGAACGCACCCCGATCCGGCCGAATTGATGGCGGGATTCGATTCGCTCCCCGCCGATGTGATTCTCGGGCGCCGCACCACGGACGGATTACGTTGAATCCCATAGTCTCCAGCCGCTTCGCCGGCCCTGCGCAGGACCCGTGGCAGGCACCCGGCCGCCGTGGCCCGAGCCCGCTTCGCGGGAGCCCGCGAACGGCTCTTGTGGATGGTCCGCCGGCGAAGCATCCCGGCCACACCCGCGCCGAGCGTGGCCGTACGCCTGAAAATTCAAGCGACTCGAAGGGCTTGAGAGACGGTGTCGAAGTTCTCCACAATCTTAACAGCCCACACCATATCTAGGGCTGGGGACGAGGCCGAGCACTAGGTGTTGACGCGCGCCCCGGCTGGTGACAGCTTTCTCCCGTCCCACCGACACGAGCGGCGGCGGGCCAGAAGGCACCACGTCGGGCGGTATCAGACGGACGACATCCAGAACGGAGCGCGGCATCCACCTCGACGCCACGGCCACCCGGCCCGGCGAACGGGGATGCGCGTCCCGAGGGCGTCCGGACGGCGTGACGCCCGCGGCGTGGCGATGGTGACGAGGAGGGGGCGGCCCTTGGGGCCGTCCGGGGCCGACATCCGGGTTCGCGCAGCGCGGCCGGAGCGAGAGACCTGAGGATACGGGACGATGCGGATCGAGCGGCGATACACGAGTGCGGGTCGGGATCCCTATGCCGGGATCACCTTCCGGAAGGCGACGAGCGAGATCCGCAATCCGGACGGCTCCATCGTCTTCCGCCTGGAGGGCATCGACGTGCCGGAGACCTGGTCGCAGGTCGCCAGCGACGTCCTCGCGCAGAAGTACTTCCGCAAGGCCGGCGTCCCCGCCCGCCTGAAGAAGGTCGAGGAGAACGACGTCCCCTCCTTCCTGTGGCGCTCCGTCGCCGACGAGGCGGCGCTCGCGGAGCTGCCCGAGGAGGAGCGCTTCGGCTCTGAGATCTCCTCGCGCCAGGTGTTCGATCGCCTCGCCGGCTGCTGGACCTACTGGGGCTGGAAGGGCGGCTACTTCGGGTCGGAGGAGGACGCGTCCGCGTTCTACGACGAGCTGCGCTTCATGCTGGCGAGCCAGATGGTGGCGCCGAACTCGCCGCAATGGTTCAACACCGGCCTGCACTGGGCCTACGGCATCGACGGCCCCTCCCAGGGCCACTACTACGTCGACTTCGAGACCGGCGAGCTGACCAAGTCCGCCACCGCCTACGAGCACCCGCAGCCGCACGCCTGCTTCATCCAGTCCGTCGAGGACGACCTCGTCAACGAGGGCGGCATCATGGACCTGTGGGTGCGCGAGGCGCGCCTGTTCAAGTACGGCTCCGGCACCGGCTCGAACTTCTCGCGCCTGCGCGGCGAGGGCGAGCGGCTGTCGGGCGGCGGCAAGTCGTCGGGCCTGATGTCCTTCCTCAAGATCGGCGACCGCGCCGCGGGCGCGATCAAGTCCGGCGGCACCACGCGCCGCGCGGCCAAGATGGTCGTCGTCGACATCGACCACCCGGACATCGAGGCCTACATCGACTGGAAGGTGAAGGAGGAGCAGAAGGTCGCCGCCCTCGTCACCGGCTCCAAGCTCAATTCCAAGCACCTCAAGGCGGTGCTCAAGGCCTGCGTCAACTGCGAGGTCGAGGGTGACGCCGCCGGCGAGGCCTGCTTCGACCCCGAGAAGAACCCCGTCCTCAAGCGCGAGATCAAGGCCGCGCGCCGGGCGATGGTGCCGGACAGCTACATCAAGCGCGTCATCCAGTTCGCCCGCCAGGGCTACACGGACATCGACTTCCCAGTCTACGACACGGACTGGGACTCGGAGGCCTACCTCACCGTCTCGGGCCAGAACTCCAACAACTCGGTCTCGATCACCGACGACTTCTTGCGCGCGGTCGAGCGGGGCGGCACCTGGGATCTCACCTGGCGCCAGTCCGGCAAGCCGAAGAAGACGCTCGACGCCCGCGATCTGTGGGAGAAGATCGGCCACGCCGCCTGGGCCTCCGCCGATCCGGGCCTGCACTTCAACACCACGATGAACGACTGGCACACCTGCCCGGCGTCCGGCCGCATCCGCGGCTCGAACCCGTGCTCGGAGTACATGTTCCTCGACGACACGGCCTGCAACCTCGCCTCCGCGAACCTGCTGCAGTTCTGGCACCGCGACGCCAAGACCTTCGACGTCGAGGGCTACGAGCACCTGTGCCGGCTGTGGACCATGGTCCTCGAGATCTCGGTGACGATGGCGCAGTTCCCGTCGCGCGAGATCGCCGAGCTCTCCTACCGCTACCGCACGCTGGGGCTCGGCTACGCCAACATCGGCGGCCTCCTGATGACGATGGGCCTGCCTTACGATTCGGACGAGGGCCGCGCGCTGTGCGGCGCGCTCACCGCCATCATGACCGGCGTCGCCTACGCCACGTCCGCCGAGATGGCCTCCGAGCTCGGGCCCTTCCCGGGCTACGCCGACAACGCGGCCCACATGCTGCGCGTCATGCGCAACCACCGTCGCGCGGCCCATGGCGAGACCGCGGGCTATGAGGAGCTGCACACCACGCCGGTGCCGCTCGACCACGCGTCGTGCCCGCAGCCCGACCTCGTCGCCCGCGCCACCGCCGCCTGGGACCGTGCCCTCCAGCTCGGCGAGAAGCACGGCTACCGCAACGCCCAGGCGACCGTGATCGCGCCCACCGGCACGATCGGCCTCGTCATGGACTGCGACACGACCGGCATCGAGCCCGACTTCGCGCTCGTGAAGTTCAAGAAGCTCGCCGGCGGCGGCTACTTCAAGATCATCAACCGCGCCGTTCCGGACGCGCTGCGCACGCTCGGCTATCGCGAGCACGAGATCGCCGAGATCGAGGTCTACGCGCTCGGCCACGGCTCCATCGCCCAGGCGCCCGCGATCAACCCGCCGGCGCTGAAGGCCAAGGGCTTCACCGACGAGAAGATCGCCGCCCTCGAGGCGGGCATGAAGTCGGCCTTCGACATCAAGTTCGTCTTCAACAAGTGGACGCTCGGCGAGGACTTCCTCACGGGCGCGCTGAAGATCCCCGCCGAGAAGCTCGCCGACCCGTCCTTCGACCTGCTCGCTCATCTCGGCTTCTCGAAGAAGGATGTGGAAGCCGCCAACATCCACGTCTGCGGGGCGATGACGCTCGAGGGCGCGCCGCACCTGAAGCGCGAGCACTACCCGGTCTTCGACTGCGCCAACCCCTGCGGGCGCGTCGGCAAGCGCTACCTCTCGGTGGAGAGCCACATCCGCATGATGGCGGCGGCGCAGCCCTTCATCTCGGGGGCGATCTCCAAGACCATCAACATGCCCAACGACGCCACGGTGGAGGACTGCAAGAGCGCCTACATGCTCTCCTGGCGCCTGGCCTTGAAGGCGAACGCCCTCTACCGCGACGGCTCCAAGCTTTCGCAGCCGCTGAACTCCGCCCTCATCGAGGACGAGGCCGACGAGGACGAGGCGGCGGACGCCGTCGAGGCGCTGCTCCAGAAGGCCGCCCCGGCGCGCGTCGCCGAGGTCGCCGAGAAGATCGTCGAGCGGGTGGTGGAGCGCGTCGAGCGCATCCGCGACCGCGAGAAGCTCCCCGGCCGCCGCAAGGGCTACACCCAGAAGGCGAACGTCGGCGGCCACAAGGTGTATCTCCGCACCGGCGAGTACGACGACGGGCGGCTCGGCGAGATCTTCATCGACATGCACAAGGAGGGTGCGGCCTTCCGGGCGATGATGAACAACTTCGCCATCGCCATCTCGCTCGGCCTGCAATACGGCGTGCCGCTCGAGGAATACGTCGAGGCCTTCACCTTCACCCGCTTCGAGCCCTCGGGCTTCGTCACGGGCAACGAGTCGATCAAGAACGCGACCTCGATCCTCGACTACGTCTTCCGCGAGCTGGCGATCTCCTACCTCGGCCGCTACGACCTCGCCCACGTCGACCCGAGCGAGATCGGCCACGACGTGCTCGGCAAGGGCGTCGAGCAGTCCCGCCTCGGCCCCGCCGCCGAGCCGAGCCCGGCGGCCACCTTCGTCTCCCGCGGCTTCACCCGCGGCAAGACCGACAAGCTGATGCTCATCCCGGGTGGGGCAGGGGGGACGGTGCCCCAGCCGCTGGTGATGGCTTTGGCCCGCGACGCCGGGATGCCGGCCGGTGGGGGTGCGCGCACGGCGACGGCGCTGAAGGCGGAGCCGGTGGTGGAGCGCGAGCTCTCCGCGGGGGCCGTCGGGCCGGCGGTGGCCTCGGTCGCCGATCGGCGGGCGGAGGCGCGGATGAAGGGCTACGAGGGGGAGGCCTGCCCCGAGTGCGCGAACTTCACGCTGGTGCGGAATGGGACTTGTTTGAAGTGTGATACGTGTGGGGGGACGACGGGGTGTTCGTGAGGGGGTGAGATCACGCTGTCCGCGGAGGGCCGCCTCTGCAGACGGGCATAAGATTTCCATTATGCCCTGTTTCGGCGGGTGATCAGCGGCCAAAGCCCTTCCATTAGGGCTCGCTGAATGATGAACGAGATGAACCTGCGCGCCGTTCGGCGCGCAGGTTTGGTAAGTGGAACGGAACGGGAATCGACATGAAGGCGACTGATCCCAGTCAGACAGTGCGAGGCGTTTCATGAACCCGACCTTGAGCCCGACCGCGGAGGGGATCGCCCGGTTCCTGACGCGCTATTGCCCGTGTCCGGCGCTTATTGAGCCTGTCCTCACGCGCAACCCGCTCATCCAGCGCCTGACCGAAGGGCAGTATCTCTGCCGCCGCGGGGAGGCTGCGGAGTGCCTGTGGATCATCGATCGGGGCGTCATCGCCGTCGCGGTCGACGGAAAGATCGTTCGCCGGGGCGCGGGCGAGATCGTCGGTGAGGGCGCGTTCTACCGGCCGGGTGACGAAGCCCGACGCCGCGGCGCCGACATGGTCGCAGAGGGCACGACCTGCCTCTGGGAGATCGACCACGGTTTTCTCGCGAGCCTCACCACGGAGCAGGCCGCCTGTTGGCACGAGACCATTGCCCGCGCCCTCACCTTGAAGCTTGACGAGGCCACTGCCCAACGTAGCGACTTGGGTAAGGATGGCGTGGCTCTCCACAACCTAATTGGCAGGTTCATTTGCCAGGACGGCATTAAGGCGGCGCTCGGCGCCCTCCACTCGCGCGGTGAGCCGATCATTGAACCGAAGGTCACAAGGGCGATCCTGTGGTTCAGCGACCTCGCGGGGTTCTCACGCTACGCCAAGGAACTCGCCCCGGGGGAAGTCGGCGCCGTCATCCGGTCGCTCATGGACGTTCAGATCGCCGCGATCCGCGAGGCCGGCGGGCAGATCGACAAGCTTATGGGTGACGGGCTGATGGCCTACTGGATCGTTCCGGACGATGCCCGCGAGCGGGAACGGCTTCCCCGTGCTGTCGAGGCCGCGTTGACGGCCGTCCAAGGCGTGCTGGGGATCGCCGGCGCTCGCGGCCTCGACCTTGACCTTCGGGTGGGCCTCCACGTCGGGGAGGTCGTCATCGGCGATTTCGGCGGGAACGAACGGATCGCGTTCACGCTCATCGGCGAGACGGTTAACACCGCCTCCCGCTACGAGCAGGCCAAGCGCTGCACCTCCGACCTGCCGCTCGGCCGAGTTCGGGTGAGCGATGCCGTCTATGCCGCCCTGACCGCCCATGCCGTGTTGGAGCGCTTCGAGCCGACCCCGAGGACCTTCATCGACAAGAGCGCCCGCTCCTTCGTCGTCCACCCTTCCATCGATTGAGGAGTTCAACATGGCGTGGTCGCGCACCCGCAGCGAGAGCCGCATCAAGACCTTCAGGCAGAGCGTCCCCGAGGGTCAGATCGACGTTCGCAGTTTCGACCAGACGTTCCTCGACGCGCGACGCAAGTTCATCGCCGAAGAGGCCAGGAGTGGTCGGCCTGGGGGCAGCCTGATCGCCATCCCGCCCAGTAAGGCAGTGTTGGTGGACGGTGTGCACGTCTATCTCCAGCTCCTCGACTATCACGATCGCCTTCTGGAGCTCGGACGCGAGACCGAGAAGGCGCACCAGGGCGCTCTCCAGCTCCTGCACCTGCACTACTCGGGTTGCGATCGCGTCATCGGAGAGCTCGGGGCTCAGCGCGTCGACTTTCACGGGCCGCGCCTCCATGCCGTAGTGGTGGCTCCGACTGGCACTCAGGGCGAGCGCGACCGGGTGTTGAACGCCATCACACTGGCGACGTCCCTCAAGCAGGTGATCGAAGAGGCTGGTGCCCGCGTGAGCGGCGGTAGGTACCGCACGCGGGTGCGCGTGGGCATCGACACGGGCCAGGCGGTCGCGGTGAACAGCGGTCGCGCCGACGAACAAGAGCCGCTGTTCCTCGGGAACCCCGCCAATTATGCCGCCAAGCTCGCGGACGGTGACGATGAGGGCATCTTCCTCAGCAATCGCGCCCGGGCCGTGCTCGGCCTCCACCGTGTTGGCTCGATTGTCGAGGAACGCCGTCATGATATCCGGAACACACTCACGATCGGGGGCCTGACTACGCCTGTCCTGGATCGGATCGTCGATGAGGCCAAGGCGGCCATCGAGGTGGCGCCGGCGGTGCCGAAGACCTTCACTTTCCACCATCACGAGCCGCCTCTGCGCACTATCCGGTTCGGGGACCTGGTACCGAGCAATTCGATTCGGATGCCGTTGACCTCGATCTTCGCGGACATCGACGGCTTCACCCGCTACGTCGAGACCTGCATCACGCAGGGACGCGTTCGTGAGCTCGTCTCGAACCTTCACGTGATCCGTAAGGAGCTCGCGGCGGTCCTCAAGGAGGACTTCGACGGCCGCAAGGTCCGGTTCATCGGTGACTGCATCCACGGGCTGCTCGCCGAGGGCACTCGCACGAGCACCAACGAAAAGGAGTCGGTCCGCTCCGCCGTCTTCTGCGCCGGTGGCCTTCGCTCGTCTTTCAACCTCTGCCGGCAGCTCCTACCGGGCATCCAGAACCTCGGGCTGGCCATCGGCATCGAGCTCGGTCCGACGCCAATCACGCGGCTCGGCCTGCGTGGCGACTACAGCGTCCGCTGCGCGACGAGCCGGGCCGTCTCCATGTCGGAGGAGCTGCAGAGCGGTTGCGAGGGCACCTCCACGGCTCTCGGCACGGCCGCCCTGAGCGTCGCTCCGGACGTGATCCGGCGTACGTTCACGACGGCAGGCGGCAAAATCCAGAACCTCGATTACGCCGCTGCGGTGCGTCTGTTCGATACCGCGCCGACCATCGTCGCACCCTCGACAGGGCGAGAGGCGACGTTCCGGCCCTACCTTGACGGTGGGGAATGACCTCCTTCGCGCACCTCGCTTCTGCGCGGCCGGGCTGGTTCGGGGTGCGCTCCTCGGCCGCGCCACGCTTGGCGGGGCTGGCGTCCCTCGATGACGACATCAGTGCCGTCGTCCATGGCTTCGAGTTGAGCATCGAGGCCGACGCGTCGGTACAGGTCCGTGAGACCATCCCCGGTACGAGGCTGCCGACATACTGCCCAGAGCGACACATCAATTCCGATGCAAGCTTTTGTCTCGGGATGGGCATGACGTCGGCTATCACGAGCCGAGAGCAGGCGGAGATCTGGTGGACTAGCCTGCGCCAGTTCCTTGAGCTCCAGGTCGTCGTGGGCCAGACCGGCATCTGGCCGAAAGCTATCGAGCTCGACCACGGCGAAGCGGGAGGCCACCATCGCAGGGCGCTGCAGGCCGCTGCGATACTCGGAGTTGAGGCTGAGTATGAGGCGGCACGGCTTGGCGAACGGTCATGGATTACCGACGGCTCAGTGCGGGTCTCTCGCAAGTGTATTCGGCTGCTGAACGGGCGTGCGGCTTGTCCTCTCGGCTGCCAGTATCGAGGCGGCCATCCGAAGCTCCGCCGGAACTGCGCCCATTCCACCACAATTGCCGAGCTGGTTGATGCCGAGCGCCGGCGGCGAAAGGGGTTGGATCAGTTCTGGCAACTGCAGAAGACCCTTGGGCTACAGTGCTGCCGATCGGTGTCGACGTGCCCTCTCAATTGCGCCCGCCAGCCTGCGCGAGGTGCCACGGTCGCGGTCCGGTCAACCTGAGCTCGGGATGCCGATCCGAGATCTTGTAGCAAGGTGAGGAGGACCGAATGCCGCTTGCCGACGACTTGAAGGCTGAGGTTACGAAGATTTTCCAAGAGCAATGGAGCACTCGCGTCGGCCGCTATGTTCCGGCTCCGGAAGCGCTCCGCCTCGGAAACGACGCTGTGGAGCTCGACCCGGCAACGGTGCTCTACGCGGACCTGGACGGTTCGACGAATATGGTGGACAGTGAGTTCTGGCAGGTCGCTGCTGAGGTTTACAAAACGTACCTCCACTGCGCTGCCAAGATCATCAGGAGTGACGGCGGGACGATTACGGCTTACGACGGTGATCGCGTGATGGCGGTCTTCATCGGCGGTACGCAGACTACCGATGCTACGCGATGTGCATTACGCATCAACTACGCCATCAAAAATATCTTGAACCCAATTTTTAGGGCGCAGTACCCGAACCATTTTTTTGAGGTCAAGCATGTCGTTGGTATCGATGTAAGTCCGCTAAGGGCCGCGAGGACCGGCGTACGCGGCGACAATGATCTCGTCTGGGTAGGACGGGCGGCCAACTATGCCGCTAAACTCACGTCGCTGGGGAGCGACTTTCCCACTAGGATTACGGGGACAGCGTACAACCGACTCCAGGCGGACCTCAAGGAAAATGGTACGCCCAAGCGGTCGATGTGGGAGAAGCGGCTTTGGACCGCTATGGACAACATGGAGATCTATCGTTCCACATGGTGGTGGTCGGTCTGACGGCCTATGCAGAACGACGGTGCTTCGGCAAGACCGATAGGGGCCCATCTCATTGTTCACGAGGATGCCCCACGCTGCGGCCGGAGCCCGGTCGGGGCTAGCGCTTCGCGACTGATCGAGCCGAGCGTGACTTCTTGCCTGTCTGCGGGAAAGTCGGCGTTCCTCGCACAGCATGCTTGAGAAGCCGGATGCCGTGCAATGCTGCTTTGCCGACGGTCGGAGTGGCCGTTAACTCTGAGTGTCTGACCGCGTGGTCTCTTGCCTACGCAACGTGATTCGCCGCGCATGGTGCCGGGCGAGCCGCTGCGATCGTACGAGCAGGAGGTCGCTCATGCTTTCCGGGATTTGGAACCCTGATTATAGGAGCCGCCGCGCGGCGGCAGGAGCAAGCGTGCTAGCAGCGGTGCTAACGTTGCCACACGAAATCATCCTATACCTCGGGATCGTCGCAATCGCTCTGGCGGCCATCGTCTCGATTCGTGACGTCGTTGTGGCACTCGCGTCTGTTTCGGCGTCGACTGAAGGCAAGCTATCTGTGTCTCCGTCGTGCGTAACAACACTCCCGTCGGCGCGCCAGTAGCGCACCGGTTGCTGGACCATATGCGTCTCGTCCTGATGGTGCGGATCGGCGCGTGAGCCTCGCGCCGATCCCATGCGATATGCATTATGGGTGCTGTAACTTTCAACGGGCGCACCAGTCGTTCTACCTGCGGGACGCCGGCAAACAGCATCGCTGCGGACATCCCGCGAGCTTTCAGCGCTTTCCCCTGCCGAACTTGCGTGCTGCCGCGGTTATCAATTTGCAGAGCCTCCAACGTGCGATACGATCTTAACCGCACCGTTCCCGTGCGGCGATGTTTCCCGTTGGCCATCGTGGCGAACCTCCATTCGATTATCTGAGCCGCTTCAATGACCGAGCCTACCGACCGCGAACGCCTCTCGGGCCTCGTTCACTTCGCAGCGGAGCTGCTGAAGGCGCGCGAAAAGACGACCATGCGCCTCGCCGAGTACGGGCTCGGCGTTTTTCACCAGAAGGAGATCGCCGATCTGCCGGGCATCCGCTTCGGTCGGGATGAGACTTGGCTCGCGATCGATCGCCTCCGGCCGACGGAGGGGCCCGGGCCCGATCCGATCTTCGACGGATGGGTCGTCGGCGATCTGGACGACCCGGTCCGCGGGCCTCGCCTCGAGGACCGGGTCGCGCTGGTCGTGACCGTCGAGGAGGCGTCCGATCTCGCCGAGGCTGGCATCCTTGAGGAGGCCGACGTCCATCCGTACCGGACGCGGGCGGAGCGCCAGCAGGACGAGGACGGCAACGACGTCGACCCGCCGGTCTCGGCGACCCATGTGTACGTCGTCCTCAGGACCGAGCGCATGCCGGAATGGCAGGCGCTCTTCGACGAGTGGAAGGCGCGCAGGTGGCAGCCCTGGGCGGATTCGGAGCGCCCCCGGCGGCGCACGATCGCTCTCTACCAGGTGCTCTACCGGCTCCACAGCCTGATGCAGGCGGGTAGCGATTCCAATGTTCCGGAGGTCGTCTGGGGCATTGGTGTCGCCCGGTGGGAGCCCGAAGAGCTGCCGCAGATCGACATGCCCCTGATCGAGAAGCCGTGCGAGCTTCTCTTGGAGGAAGACGGGACGCTCGTCGTCGGGCCCCGCTCACTTCCGGCCGTGGTCAACCTGCGTCCTTTCCGGGCGATCGAACTCGCAGAAGCCGACCGAGCGCAAGGGCCGCTCTCCAGCCAAGTCGATGCGCGCGCCGCCGATCCGGACGTGCCGCTTCATCCGCACGACCCGGTGAGCTTCGAGGACATCCTCATCGGGGCCGCCAATCGCCTCTCGTCGTCGGCGCGCTTCGTTCCGGCGGTCGAGGTGCCACTTGGGGAAAAGCTACCGCTGCCGGCGGGCGAGCTCGCCGTCTACGGCACCTGGGTGATTTACGCCCGTCCGCGCTCCGAGGACCTGCGCCAGCAGGATCTGAGGCGCATCGAGCAGGAGATCCGGAAGGCCTCCGAGGATCGCCTTCAGAAGCCGCTGGTCGGCTTGGTGAAGCCGCCGTCGGACGAGAAGATCGACGCCGGCGTCAACCTCGTGGACTGGGGCTTCACCCGCACGGAGTTCGGCACCGAGAATGACAGCCGGAACGGCGGAGGCGCGGGCGCCGGTCGCGGGAGCGGAGGAGGAGTTCGGGGCGAGCCCGAGCCGGCGGTCGCGAAGAGGTCGGCCTACTTCTTTCCCCTACCGTTCAATGCCGAGCAGGCCGAGATCGTCGACACCCTTGAGCGCGAAGACATTGCCGTCGTGAAGGGGCCGCCGGGCACCGGCAAGACGCACACCATCGCCAACGTCATCGCCCACTATATGGCGACGGGCCGGCGCGTGCTCGTCACCGCACGCACCGCCGAGGCCATTGCGGCCGTGCAGGACAAGTTGCCCGCCGAGCTCCGCACCATGACCATCGCCGTCGTGCACTCGGACCGCGAGGGTGCAAAGCAGCTCGAGGAAGCCGTCCAGGCCTTGGCCGGCGAGGCCGCGTCCGCGCAGACGCATGAGATCGAGCGGCGCATCATCGAGATTCAGGACGAGATCGTCCGGCTTGAGCAGGAGATCGTCGGGATCGACGCTTCCCTCGGCGACATCGCCAGGGCCAACCTCGGGGCGGTCGATTACAGCGGGACCGATTACCTTCCGATGGACCTCGCGCGTGTTCTCGCGGAGGAGGAGCCGCAATTTGCATGGTTCACGGATCGACCAGCGGCGGACGGGAGCGGGACCCGGCTCGGCGAACTCGTCGACCGGATCGTTCAACTCCGTTCCGACCTCGGGGGCGATCTCGTCTATCTCGGTTCGTCGTTTCCGGCGCCGGAGGTTCTGCCGAAGACGGCGGACCTCACTGCGGCGATGCGCCACGAAGCGAGCCGGAAGCTGGCGGCCGCCGAGGACTACAGCGGCGCGCCGCTGCTCGTTCTCGATACGCTCGAAGACGAACGACGGGCCCGCGAGGCGCATGTCCACCTTATCAAAATTTCGGCGGAAATCAGCCAGTTCTCTCCGTCGGCGAGCCACCTGTACGCCAGGCTCGTCGAGGAGGAACTCGCAGGGGGACACGCCGGTCCCGTGCGCGGCTGGATTGACCGAGTAGTCGAACTCGCGGTCTTTCGGGCGCGGATCTCGCCCCAACCGATCCGGATCCCGGATTTCGGATCCGGTGAGAGGGCGGAAAAGCTCGAAATGGCTGTCGCCCGTCTCGCAGCTGGGGAGAAGCCGTTCGGGTTTGCAGCCGCGCTCTTCGCGCAGGATCTCAAGCGGACCCTCGACGAAGTCCGGATCGGTGACGCGGCCCCGCGCACCCCGGAGGATTGGAGCCGGGTCAAGGCTTATCGGCGCTGGCGGGCCGAGCACGACCGCTTCTTCGCTCAGTGGAACGAAGAGCCTCGTCTTCCCCGCTTGGCGGACGATCCGGACGAGTTCCTCGCCGCCGTCAAACGTCTGCGCGAGGAGTTCGAACGAGCCTGTGATCTTGCCGCCGCCGCTCCGACGATTTGTCAGGTCGTGTCGTCTCTCTTTCCCTACGGGTTGGACGTCGACAAGGCGGTTCGCTCGGGCGACTTAGCGCCGATCCTCTTCGCCTTCCGGGCCAACCTGAAGGACGATGCCGACCGGACCCATCCGGCGCTCGAGACCATGCGCAATATTGCAGACAGCGGACGAGGGCCCCTGTTCGACAACATGGCCGACCTCGCCCGAGCCATCGCCGAGGGGACATGTACAGAGCCCGAAATCGTCGAAGCCCGTGCTGCGCTCACCCGCGAGCTGCAGCATCTGGCGGGGCGCTCCAAGGCGCTTGAAGAGTTCTCCGCGTGTCTCGAGCTGTTGGCGAAGCTCGGCGCACCCGCTTGGGCGAAGAGGCTTGCCGATCCGTCCCTCGACACCCGGGAGATCGTGCGGCCCGACTGGGAGAAGGCCTGGGCCTGGGCGGCTGCGCGCCACAGGATCGACGGCATCCTGGGCCTCGAGAACCCGGCGACCCTGTCCGCGCGGAAGGCGGAGCTTGTCACCCGCCGCGCGCGGCGCTTCGAAAGGCTGATCCGGGAGCGCACACTTCGGGGCCTGAAGGGGCACCTGACGGACAAGATCAAGCAGGCGCTCGTCTTGTTCACGACCGCTATGCGCAACCTGGGCGCAGGTACAGGGCAGAGCGCGCACCGCTGGCGACGTCAGATTCGAGAGGCGGCGCTCGACGCCGCGCCCGCGGCGCCGGTCTGGATCATGCCGGAATATCGCGTCGCCGAGCAGTTGCCCGCGACCCTCGGCTCGTTCGACCTCGTCGTCCTCGACGAGGCCTCTCAGTCCGACGTGACCGCCTTGGGCGCCCTGGCACGCGGCAAGAAGTGGCTCGTCGTCGGGGACGAGCAGCAGGTGAGCCCGTCCTCGGTCGGAATGCCCCAGGCTCAGATCGACGCCCTGCGGGCGCAGTATCTACGGCATATCACGATTCGCAACGCCATCGACCAGGACACTTCGATCTTCGACATCGCGTCGATGATGTTTCCGTCGGCGCATGTCATGCTGCGGGAGCACTTCCGCTGCGTCGCGCCGATCATTCAGTTCTCGACCCGCTTCTACGGCGGCCGCCTCATCCCGCTTCGCATCCCGAAGGCCTCCGAGCGACTGGATCCGCCCCTGATCGACATCTTCGTCGCCGACGGCGTGTACAAGTCGAAATGGAACCCGCAGGAGCGCGACGTCATCGTCGAGGAGATCGCCAAGATCGTTACAGACCCTGCCATGCGCCACCGGACGATCGCTGTCATCTCCCTCGTCGGGTCCGTGCAGGCCGAGCAGGTCGAGCGCGCGCTCATCAGCCACCCCATGATCGGGCACGAGGCGATCGAGCGGCACCGCATCATTTGCGGCGACAGCCGGACTATGCAGGGCCAGGAACGCGACATCGTCTTTCTGTCGATGGTGCAGGCGGGCAAGGTCCCTGCATTGACCGCCCGCTCCATGGCCCAGCGTTTCAACGTCGCGATGAGCCGCGGGCGCGACCGGGTCTACCTCGTCCGGTCGCTCGCGGTCTCCCAGCTCAAGGCAGAGGACCTGAAGCGTCAGGTCATCGAGCACTTCGCCCAGCCCATGCCCTCGGGCCGCAAGCTCGACGGCAAGGGCGTGCTCGATCGCTGCCAATCGGGGCTAGAGCGCGACGTTTGCCGCCGCCTCCTCGACGCCGGCTACCGCGTCCGCTCTCAGGTCGAAGCGGGACCCTATGCAATCGACTTGGTCGTCGAGGGCGCCGAGGACCGGCGGCTCGCGATCGAGCTCGATGGCGACAAGTTCCACGGACCCGATCGCTGGGACGACGACATGCGCCGCCAGGCCGCCCTCGAGCGCGCCGGATGGGTGTTCTGGCGGGTATTCGGCTCCCAGTGGAATACCGAGGCCGAGTTCTGGTGGAGCGACCTCGTCGCCACTCTGGAACGGCTCGGCATCCAGCCGATCGGAGCCGACGCCTCGCCGGACGTCTACACCGAGTATCGGCGCGTCGCAGGCGGCAAGCTCGTCGGCGCCGGCGGCCTTCCCATGGATGATGCCACCGATCTTCCGATCGCGGAGGACTTGCCGGCTGGCGATGATGCCGTCGCGAGGCCGGATGCAGAAGTCGCGGCCGAGGTGCCGCCTGTCCCGTTGGCGCCGCCGGAGTACTCGGCTGTGCCGCAGGCCGCGGCCGCGCCGGCAGGCGAGACGGCAGCCGCTCTGGTGCAGGAGGCGACGGGCGGGCTCGTCGGCGTCACCGATCCCGGCATCACGTTCGAGCCCTTCGTCGAGGAGCGGCGAGAGCAGGGGCTGCGCGAGGAGCTGTTCGCCATCGCCGAACGGATGGCCGCCGCACCCGACACGGCCCCGGCCGCCGATGTCGGCGGGGACCAGGAGAGCATGCGTGGCCTCTACGGTGGTCTCGTCGTCACGCCGGGGGCGACCGTGCGCGTCCGCTACCTCGACCGCGACAAGGTCATGACCATCGTCATCTCCGATCGGGAGAACGCACCCGATAAGGGCGTCGTGCACGTCGGGCAGCCGCTCGCCCAGGCGCTTCTCGGCGCGGGCGTCGACGAGGTCGTCGCTTATGAGGTCAACGGCGCCGAGCAGGAGGTGCTCGTCGAGGAGATTTTCGATGCGGTGTCAGTGGCTGCAGAGTAAGGCGCTAGCACTCTCGCTTCCTGTTTAGTTCACACGATTACAATTCGAGTTGCGTCATAAATCACATACCGCTGCGCCTCTTTTCTTAGGGTTGCGGCCGTGGTGAGCGGTTTTGGGTTCCAAAGGTTCCAGAATGGGCCGCTAATCTGAGGCCAAGATGCGAACGGTAGCTGAACGATCAACTCCGCCAAGTCATCAGCTGCCTTTTTCACCCAGGGCTGCTCGCTCGGCATCGCATACACTTGATCCGCCCGGTCAAGAATGGCGGCCTCCAGCGCATCTTTTGTCAGGGAACTGGAAGCCGCTCTAGCAACATCAACGCCGGCAAGGCCGATGGCCGTGAGGACCGCGACATAGTTATGGTCCCGTCGAAGAAACGGGAGTAATTGACCGGCCGTTGGCCTGTCATCATATTTTGACATGATCTGAATAAGATTTCGATATTCTCCATCCCAGACGCCGGCGTTGATAAAGTCACCTTCTTTGAAGCGATCATAAACTTCGGGGTCAAAATGCTCAGATCCATAAAAAAATGATCCTGTCTCAAGAAGCTCGGCCTTGAGTTCATCCCATTCCAGGCCCTTTATCCAAAAAACATCTAAATGAGTTGCAAATACCTCTTTAGTCAAGGGCAAGCTTACATATACCTCACTTACGCCCGCGTGATATACGTCGTAAGCTGATATCCATAGAAATCGGCTGACAACGGTCTCAATACGTTCCGCTGTCATTCCGATTTTGAAATCGACTAGTTCCTGAATGGACTGTCGAGCTTCCAAAACTGAATGCATCGTATTTTTTAGTCGAATTGCTTGACTTGGATCGTGTTTGGCTAAGTTGTATAGCTCACGCAATGCATGAAGGCGGCCTCGGTGCGCTTTGCTGATACCAATTGATTTTAATCTATTAATTAGTACATCAAACGTCTCAGTTGTTGCCGATCCCGGGAAGATTGCTGACTTGAAGAAGCGCTCGACTTTAGATCCAAGACGCTCAACGATATGGCGGACGTCAGCGTCGGAATAGTGCTGAAGCTGCAGATGTTCAAGCGCTGCAAGTGCCGAATCGAACTCGGAGATCATCTCTTCGCCACGTGTCATCGGTCGACTATCTCCGTCTAATGGCTCGCGTGTTGGTGATTCGCGGACTGGCGGTCGGTGTCGCTCTCAGCCATTTCGTCAATGATTTTGCGCCTGACGCCTGCGTGAAGTCGCGGCCATGCATAGCATAGCCCCCCTGCTGCCTCGGTTGAGCATCAGCAGCGTGGAATCGGCATTCGGCTCAGCGTTTGTCGCGTGGCGGGTTCGGATCTCGTCCGGGTGAGACTGTGTCCTTGGCGCGAATGCCTCCTTTCGCGCGCTGGATGCTCATCTCCCCGCCGCCCTGGTTGCCCAGCATTCGTCGAGCGGCGTCGATCGCGTCCCGCTGCGTGTTGTGCAGCGTCGAAGCGCGGCTCGCGTCATTCCGCTTGTTGGCCCACTTCCCATCCGATCTCTTCGAAATCATGCGATCTTGGTCCTTGCTCATCGACATCTCTCCTCGGCTGAAGCCACGCTAGATGTCGGTACGCAGGCGTAGCCGTGCAAGATGCTCGGCGGGTCGTCTCCACATTGACGCATTGCGCGATGCACGGGGGCCATCGACCCTTGGATCGGTCCACCCGAAGCCCACCACCTATTGCGTGCGCTGCGCCACCTGTCCAAATGTCTTCCCAAGCCTGTTGACTCTCTGATCCACTTCTGTTCCTACTTCGATCCATGAACGAAGTGCTAACCATACGCATAGGGGTAGCCACCCTCTGAGCCGGGCCCGTCTTCCGTCGGGCCCGCGAGCCCGATCCTGCGCGCAGCCGCATGGGAGACCCTTCGTGACCACTTCCAATTCCTTTCCCAGTCCCACCCGCCGAGGCGCCCCGAGCCGCAAGGCCGCCGGCCGCTTGCCGACGGCGAGCCGGCTGGGCGCGGACTTCCTCACGCTCTGCGACCTCGATCCGGAGATCGTCGCCGTCTCGCGCGGCGACGTCACGCTCGAGTTCACCGGCGGGATCGGTCATCAGCCGGCCTATCGGCTCGTCCTCGAGGGCGGAGCGTCGATCCTCGCCGACGTCGTTCCGGATGCGTCGGCCTTGCCGGCGCCCACGCAGGCGATCGCCGATGCGGCCGCGGCCGCCGGCCACGGCTACCGGCTCGAAACCGCCGCGACGCTGCGCGCCGAGCCGCGCTTCACCACCATGCGCCTCATTGCGTCCTGCCGGCGTGTTCGTGTCGGCGCAGGCGACCGCGTGCGCATCCTCGCCGCCCTCGACGAGGCCGGCACGCTGCCGCTCATCGAGGCCGCCTCCGCCGCCCGCGGTGCCGTCGACGGCGTCGCCGCCGTGCTGGCGCTCGCCTGCGAGGGGCTCGTCGCCGTCGATCTCGACGCCCCGCTCGGGCCGGAGACGCCGGTACGCCGGGTCTCCCGAATATGCGCGATAGCCGGCGCCGTACGTGCGCCCTCCGCCATCACCACCGACCGACGAGACCTGCTGCCGACCGGGTGACGCCACGCGAGCGCCCCGGGGCAACCCGTGGAGCGTTCGCCATGACCGAGAAGCCCCAAAACCGCGCCGCCAGGCGCAAGGCCGCATCCAAGCGCAGCAAGACCGCGCCGGCGCACGAGATCGCGCCGACGGTCTCGGCCGAGGCGCCGGCGAAAGCCCCGCCGAGGAAGAAGCGCCGTGGCCTGCCGCCCCTGGCGCCGAGTCCGTGGCCGGCGCCGAAGGAAGGCGACCCGCCCGCGCACCGCGAGGACGATACCAGATGGCCGGGCGACGGGCCGACGCTCGAGGAGCTGCTCGTCTCGTGCGACGAGGACATCGACGAGCTGGCGACGACGCCCGGGTCCGCCGGCGGGGAGTTCCCGCCACACTGGGCCGGCGCCAACCTGATGACCGGGTCGGCCGACCAGATCCTGGCGCATCTCGCTGTCGGGCGCGCCCTGCCGGCGGAGATCCTGCAGGGGCTCGCGGCGCGGCGCTCGCTGGCTATCGCGATCGTCATGCCCACCGAGACCTGGAGTGCCCACGTCCAGGAGGCGCTCGACGCCCTCGTGTTCGCCAACCGGGCGGGTCTTTCGAAACAGGACTCCGTCGCTGGACAGCATCACGCGCTGTTCGCGAGCAGAGGGCCCACGGCGAAGACCAACGCCGCCAACATGCGGGAATTCTCCCGCTCGTTGGCGCGCGGCGGTCGGCTCATCGTCCATACCGAAGCCGAGGCCAGCCTCCCGCCTGAGCTGCGGTTGATCCTCGATGCGATTATCACCATCCCGCCGCCGGACCCGGCGCTCCTCGCGGAGACGATCCAGATCATCACCGGCGACGCCCCGGATGCTTCGCGACTCGAGGGGCTCGGCGGGCTCTCCCTGGAGACCATCGCCATGGCGATCCGCCGCCGCTCGACCGCGGAGGATTGCGCCCGACGCTTGCGCCTCGCCGGCGAGCGGCTGATGTCGGTCCACGTCGACGACAGTGTGCCGCCGCTCGAGACCATCCCCGGCTACGGCGCGGCGGGCGAATGGGGGCTCCGGCTCGCCCGAGACTTCACTCGGCTGCGCGCCGGGGAGACGATCGACCTGCCGCGCGGCATCCTGCTCTCGGGGCCGCCGGGGACCGGCAAGTCGATGTTCGCCCGCGCGCTCGCCAAGAGCTGCGGCGTGCCATTGACCGTGACGTCCGTCGGCGACTGGTTCGCCACGGGCGAGGGCCATCTCGGGGACATCATGCGCACCGCCAAGGCCGCGATCACGCGGGCGCGGACGATCGGCGGCATCCTGTTCATCGACGAGATCGACTCGATCTCGCCGCGCGATGCCGAGCACGGACGCAATCGCGGCTTCCAGGTCCAGTTCGTCAACGGCATCCTCGGCATGATCGACGGCTGCCTGGGTTCCCCCGGCTTCGTGCTCGTCGGCGCCTGCAACGACGCGGAGCGCGTGGACGCGGCGCTCCGGCGGGCCGGGCGCCTCGACCAGACGATCGCGATCGGGCTGCCGGACGCCGACGCGCGAGAGGCCATCCTGCGCATGCATCTCGCGGCGGATCTCGTCGACGCCGACCTCGGGGCGATCGCACGCGGGACGGAGGGCCGGTCTGGCGCCGACCTCGCGCTCTACGTCCGCAACGCGCGCCAGGTCGCCCGCGACGAGGGGCGCCCGCTCGCGCTCGTCGACCTCGTCGCCGCCGCGACTCCGCCGGATCCGCGCGGGCCGGCGGAGCTGCGCACCTGCGCCATCCACGAAGCCGGCCACACCGTCGCCGCCCTCATGCTCGGACATCGCATCGTGCGCGTCGACGTCATGCTCGACGGAGAGACCGGCGGCGGGCTCGTCGTCGAGCGGCGGACCTACGTCAAGACCCGCGCCGACGTCGAGGCCGAGATCGTCATGCTGCTCGGCGGGCGCGCCGCCGACGAGGTCCTCGGCGCCGGTCCACACGACGGCGCCGGCGGGCACGCCTCCAGCGATCTCGCCCGCGCGACCAGGCTCGCTATCGCGATCCATGCCTCGCTCGGCCTCGGAGCGAACCTCGCCTACCGGGCGCCGACCGAGTCGGCGGAGGTGGCGGCGCTCTACGACGCGTCCCTCCTCGAACGCGTCGAGGCCGAGCTCCAGGGTCTCTACGAAGTCGCAAAGGACCTGATCCGGGCGCAGGCGGACCTCTGCCTCGCGATCGCGGAAGCGCTCGTGTCCCGACGCGTTCTCGACGGGCGTGAGATCGAGGAGATCGCGGCCGCGTCGGCGAAGGCATCCGTTCTGCGACGCCAGGAGGGGAGAGGGGCATGATCGCCTACAGCCCCTCGTATCGTCCCGTCGCCATCCGCGGCGGCGAGGCGAATCCGCGACGACCCGCACGCCGACGCGGCGATCGCGAGAGTCCGAAAAGCTCGAGCACGCAAGGCTTTGGCGAGATCACACTCCTGTCCGCAATGCAGGATCCGGCCGACGAAACGTCTCCGCAAAAAAATTCGAGCGGTCGAATCGCGCAGTTTTCGGAGCACAGTGGGCTGTGGCGGATCGTCGCAGCTGGCGACGGACTGCTCGATCGCGCCGGCGCGGTCGACGAATCCGCGGAGTCGGCGGAGGTGTTGGGGAGATATCCCCAACATCTTGACTCCCGGGGCCTGCGGAGTCCGCGTCTATCACCGGCAAGGATTCGCGTCAGGCGAGCGTCGAGACGCACTTTTCAACCGAAGCGATTCTCGAGAGAGTCCGATTCGTCGATTCGCTCGAGCCAGCAACGGTCCAAGTGAAACGACCACCCCCGGCGGCGCGGCCGCCGTCGACCCGAACGATGGAGGCGCCATAGCACAGTCCACAAAAACGAAACGCCCGAGCCGCAGAGCGACCGGGCGCCTCGTCGTCGGAAGCCCTTCCGGGTCCCCGCACTAGCACCCGCAATCTGACCGATTCCGGGGCGGGCCGCAAGGGCTTCCGACGACCTCACCCGACTTGTGCCTCTCCAGCGCGACCGCACCTCGGTCGCGAATGGGAGCGGCCGTCCCAACGGAACGAGGTCGCCATGAGCACTCATCCCGATTTGACACTGCCCACGCCCGCCCTCGGGGCGCGTACGCCCGCCATCTCCTCCAAGGCCGCCGTCGTCGTCGACATGGTCGTCGAGGACGCCGACGGCTCCCTTCGCGAGCTGCCGGTCGAGAGCTGGCTCGAGCGCAAGACCGCGCTCGTCCTGACCTACCGCCAGGACGTCGTCCGCGTCGTCGAGCAAAGCCCCGTCGTGCGCTATCTCGACAACGACAGCAAGCCGCGCCGGCACACGTTCGACTTCCTCGCCACCTTCGTCGATGGCCGGCGGATCGCCTTCGCGGTCAAGCCCGCCGTCATCGCCGAGCGGAAGGGACTGCCGGCCCTCGTGCGGCGCATCGCGGCGCAGATGCCGCGCTCCCTCGCCGACGGCGCCTGCCTCGTTACCGAGAACGACATCGACCCCGTCGATCTCCGGAACGCCGAGCTCATGGACGCCTGCCGCCTCGGCGATCCCGCTGATGACGCGGTCGTGCTCGCCGCCGCGCAGCGCTTCTCCGGCGCCGTCACCATGAAGAGCCTCGTCGAGGCCGCTGGAATCGAGGGTCGCGGCTATCGCGCCGCGATGCGCCTCCTCGCCTCCGGCAGCCTGCAGACGCTCCGGCACCAGATCATCGGCGACCACACGCTCGTCGCCAAGGTGGAGGACGCGCGATGAATACGTGCTTCACCGCCGAGGATCGCATCCACTGGAAGGGACGGGAATGGATGTGGCTCAGTTCCGTTGCGGGCGGCCACTTCCTCATCCGCCAGACCGAAGACCGTTTGGTCGTCTTCGGCTTCGTGACCCAGCGGGAGCTGGAGCGCCTTCTTCTCGCGGGACGCTTGAAGATCGTCGCCGCCCCCTCCTCACGGGAGGACGCGCGATGAGCAAGCCCATCAAGCCCCACCCCTCCATCTTGGTCCAGCCGCCCGGCTCCGCGTCGCGCTACAACCTCACGCCCGAGGATCGCATCCTCTTCGAGGGGCGCGAGTGGAGCTGGCTCCAGACCACCGAGATCGGGCAGGTTCTCCTCGCCAAGTCGGACGGCCCGAACGCCGTGGCCGAGACCTTCACGCACGAGGAATTCCACCGACACCTCCAGGAAGGCCAGCTGCAGGTCGACCGCGGCTGGTACTCGCCGCATTGCGCCGTCGCCCGCGCGCGATACGACGAGCAGATCGTCGCCGCTCTGGACCCAGCTCAGCTGAAACGGCTGTTCTTCCGCGAGGCCTGGGCTCGCATTTTCCTCGACTTCGAGCGCGACGGGCGCGTCAAGCGGACCGAGGCCTCAATCAAGGCCGCCATTCCGCAAATGCTGATCCAGATCTTTCTGGACCGGTCCGAGGAGCGCGCCGGCGACAAGCGCAAGGACGCTCGTCGCACGTTCACGATGAACGGAGCGCCCTGCGCGAAGTCGATCTTGACCTGGGCCGTTTCTTACGGCTTCGGCGGGCTCGCCGCCCTGCAGGACGACTGCATGAAGTCGGGAAACCGCAGCGCACGCATGCTGCCCGACGCGATCTCGCTCCTTCACAAGGTCGTCCGCAAGTACGCCGACCCGTCGCGTCCCACCAAGGCGGCCATTGTCCAGGAGGTCAAGGACACCTTCGCCGCCGAAAACATCGCGCGGGCGCAAGCCGGTCTCTTCGAGCTGCGGGTGCCCGGCAAGGACGCGGTGTTCGGCGCCATCAAGCAGCTCGACCCGTTCGAAACCGACGTGCGCCGACTCGGCATCGAGAAGGCCCTCAAGAAGCACGCCGCCGTCGGCGCCGGCCTCGTCGTCGAGCTGCCGCTCGAGCGGGTCGAGATGGACGAGTGGAAGATGGACGTCCTCGGTTTTCTCGCGAAGGCCGGCATCGTCGAGAAGCTCAGCCCGGAGATGCGGGAGGCGATCAGAGTCGGGCGCTGGCTCCTCACCATCGCCATCGATTGTGCCACCCGCTGCATCGTCGCCCTGCGCATCTCGCAGGTCGCCTCGGCCGACAGCGCCATCGCCGCCCTCGAGATGATCACCCTCGACAAGAAGCAGTGGGCAGACGCGGTCGGCGCGCTCAGCCACTGGTTCATGCACGGCACCCCCGTCCAGATCGCCACCGACAACAACCGCGCCAGCTTCAAGTCCAAGCGTTTCCGTCTCGCGGCCAATGCCATCGGATCGCACCTCGTGCGCCCGCCCGCCGGCGTGCCGCAGCTGCGCGGCACCATCGAGCGCGTCTTCGGCACCATCGCGATCAAGCTGATGTGGCGCCTCACCGGGCGCACCTTCGCCAACATTTTCGAGCGCGGGGACCACGACCCCGAAGCCAACGTCGCGCACGATGTCGATACCCTGATCGTCGCCGTCGTACGCTGGATCGTCGACATCTACCACAACACACCGCGCGCCGAACTCGGCGGGGAGACCCCGATCCAGGCGTGGCGGCGGCTCGAGCGCACCAAGGGGGCGCCCCCGCCGCCCTCCTTGCTGAAGCGTCGCCTGGCGTTCGGAAGCGTCCTCAAGCGGCCGGTCACCAACCGCGGCATCCGCGTGCTCGGCGTCGACTACACCTCGCCGGAGCTGATGTACGTCTTCCGCCACACGCAGCAGCGCGAATTCGAGGTGCGCTGGCTCGCCTCCGACATCGGCGGCATCCTCGTGCGTCTTCCGGGCGGCTTCGTCGAGGTCCCGGCCACCCACGCCGACGTCTTTCGAGGCGTCGACGCACCCCGCTGGCTCGCCGCGGGTCGCGACATGCGCAGCCGCCTCAAGGCGAACGAAGCGGCCGAGGCGGAGACCATCCGCAAGGCGCTCGCGGCCATCGACGAGGTCGACCGCTTCGCCCGCGGCCGCGCCGGCATCGTCGCCGAGGACTGGAGCTCGGAGCGCATCGCCCGCGAGGAGGCCCGCACCTTCGGCGCCTTCCGCATGGGCGAGCCCAAGGCACGTAGCGTCGAGACCGGCCCGCGTGACCTGCTCGCGAACGTCGTCTCTGCGGGCGGCGACACCGCGCAGGCGCCGGCGGACGACAACTCGGCCCCGGTCGCTCCGGCTCCGCTCGAGGGTGCCGCGCCGGCTCCACGCCGCAAGCGCGCCAAGGGCGGTGACGCGCCGACCGTCGAGACGCCGGATACCCCCGCCGACCCGACCGAGCTCGAATGAACCCGATGCCGTCGGCGCCTGCCGTGCCGGCGATCCATCCAACACCAACTCGGAGATAGTCCCCATGTCCAACACACCGGAATTCGATCCCGATCACGGGCCCGAGTGCAACGATCCGCAGACCACCATGGATCGGCTGAACCGCCTCACGGTGCCCCGTCCCGAGGACAAACGCGCCCGCAAGCTCTTCAACGGCCTGCTCCGGGCGGATGGCGCCGGGCGCCCGATCCCGCAGCCCAAGCTCTTCGGGTTGAACCGAGAGGCACGCGGCCTCGTCATCACCGGCGCCAGCGGCGCCGGAAAGTCCACTCTGGTCTGCAAGCTCTTCCGCGGCCACCCCGCCTTCCCGGGCTTCGATATCCCGGGCCACGAGTGCAAGATCCTTTCGCTCATCGTCCCGAGCCCGGCCAACCTGAAGTCCCTCGGCCACACCGTGCTCGACCGTCTCGGATGGCAGGTCGGCAGCCGCTCGACCGAACGGTTCATCTGGAAGACCGTGAAAATGCGCCTGCACGAACTGGGTTACTCCGTCGTTCACTTCGACGAAGCCCAGCGCCTGCTGCGGAACGGGTCCGACATGGAGATCGACAAGATCTGCGACAACTGGGTCGATCTCATGCAGCAGCCGAACCCCATGATCCTCGTCCTCTCGGGCGTCGAGGGGCTCCTCGCGGTCGTGAACGGCCACAAGCACGCCCGCCGGCGTTTCGACAGGCTCCCGCTCGCGCCCATCTCCACGTTCGACGCCAAGACGATCGAAGGCGCGATCGCCGGATACTGCAAAGAGGCCGGCATCGGCTTCGATCGCGGGGATCACGTCGTGCAGCGGCTGATCCACGCCTGCAACTCGACCTTCGGCACCTCCATCGAGATGACGCTGAAGGCGATCGAAGAGGCCATCACCGAAGGCGACGGCACGCTCACGGTCGCACACTTCGCGGAGGCCTATTGCGCTCGCAGCGGCTGCCTCCCGTTCGAGAACCCGTTCCTCGTCGAGGATTGGCATGCGACCCATGCCTTCGCTGCCGACAAGGACGACGGCGACGATACGGACGAGGCCGAGACCGCCGGCAAGGGAAAGGGCAAGAAGTGACCAGCCTCCTCGTCCTTCCCGTTCCGATCGTCGACGGCGAACCCTTCGCCTCGTTCGTCTCGCGCCTCGCCGCCCGGAATACCGGCGGCTTGCCGCGCGCGTTCGCCGAAACTCTCGGTATCCCCTGGCAGGACGTCATCGACGCCACCGACGACGCCCGCGCCGTCGTCGCCGGTCATCTCAAGGTCGATCCGGCGACCATCGGTGCCGCAGGTCCGCGGCGCGTGGGCGAACGCACCTTCCTGTTCGAGGCCGAACGCGTCCCGCGGACCTTCCTGCGCCGCGCCGGCATCCACGCTTGCCCCGCGTGCCTGCGCGACGATCTCGCGACCCGCGGCGGGCGGCCCGAGATCGCCTGCACACAGCGCGCCACGTGGCAGATCGCGCATCTGCGTACCTGCCCCGTCCATCGCCTGTCGATCGTCCAGATCGGCGCCGCCGCCACGCCCGAGCGCCTCGGGGATTTCGCCGAGACGATCCGGCGCGCTTGGCCGCACCTGAACGCGCTCGCGGCCAAGGCCGTCGCGCGTGAGCCGAGCGGGCTCGAGACCTACATCCTCGACCGCCTCGCCGGGCGCTCCGGTCCCGCCTGGCTCGACGCCAACACCCTCTACGCCGCCGCCCGCGCCTGCGAGATGATCGGAGCCGTCGCGATCCACGGCGCCCACGTCAAGATCGACGACCTCGAGGACGACGCCTGGCACCGCGCCGGCGCCGCGGGCTACGACATCGCCGCCGGCGGTGAGGATCGGATCCGCGACTTCCTCGCCGACGTCCGCGACGCCTGCCCCAGCGACGCCGGCCAGATCGGCATGCGCGTGATCTTCGGCACCCTCAACGAATGGCTCGCCCACGGCGACGAGATCGGGGAGGCAGGGCCGCTGCGCGACGTGCTGCGCAGGTTCGTCACCGACACGATGCCGGTCGGCCCCGGCGACGTCGTGCTCGGCCATACCGTCCAGCACCGGACGCTGCACTCGGTCTACACCCTCCACAAGACGAGCGGCGCCCACCCCAAGCGCTTGCGCAAGATCCTCGTCGACGCCGGGCTCGTCACGGCCGACGACCCGCGCTCCGACCACCTCGTCACGGTCCCGGCCTCGGCGGGGGAGGCGGTCGCCGGCCGGGTCGCTGGAGCGCTCTCGCTGAAACAAGTCGAGGGCTACCTGAATTGCCCGCGCGTCCACACCAAGCTCCTCGAGGAGCGCGGCTTCATCACGCCCGTCGTCGACGCCGAGCACCGGGGGCGCCTCGCCAAGCACGCCTTCGCCACCGCCGATCTCGACGACTTCCTGGAGCGCCTGCTCGCGCGCGCCGCGCCCATGCCGGCCCCGGGGGAGGGGATTGTGCCCATCCCCGGCGCCGCCAAGCGCGCCTGCTGCTCCGCCATGGAAATCGTCCGGCTCGTCCTCGACGGCACCCTGCATAAGCTCGGGCGCGATCCGCTGGTCGAGGGCTACCTGTCCCTTCTCGTCGACGTCGAGGAGGTGCGCCGTCACACGCGGCTGGAGGTCGAGCCCGTCGGGGTTCCGCTCCGGGAGGCCGAGCGCCGGCTGCGCACGTCCACCGCCGTGATCGAGGCGCTGATCGCGCCGGGGCCGGACGGGGAGGCGCCGATTCTGGAGACGGTGACCGCAATCAACCCGGTCAACCGGTGCCCGCAGGTCGTCGTGCCGTTCGCCGCGCTGGAGGCGTTCGAGCGCGAGTACGTCGGGCTCATGGCGCTCGCGAAGGAGACCGGGATCCACCAAGTCCAGCTCCGGAAACGGCTGGACGTGGCCGGTGTGGTGCCTGCGTTCGAGCCGGATAGGGTCGGGGCGCGGTTCTACGCGCGAGCGGCGATTTCTACTCTCTTCGGTGGCGACAAAATTGGTATAACTTGTCATTAGTTGCGTATCGACGCGTGGTGTGCTAGATGTTCTTCATGTTCGACCTCCGACGTGGAGAACCGTTGTGACCGATATCGCCCATCCATCCCGAACGAAGCAGCGGAAGCGGCGAGAGCGTCGTGCTCCGTGGTACCTCACGCCGATCCCCTACTGGCTGATCGTTCTGGTCTTGAGGATCACGGACTCGGTTATCTCGCAGGCGCCCACAACACTCTTGTGATCGATGCGCTAAATCTCAAGGCCCGTGAAACTCGGGCCGTTCTTGCGCGATCGCTGCACCTGGCTACATGCGCTTTCCGCAGCGCGTCCTTGCAGCCCGCCCTCGTGGCGGGCTTTCTTTTGCAAATATATCGGGGAGAAGTTTTCCATAAGCGGTAGCTTATGGAACTGCTATGGCCGGTGGATCTGCCACCCTCGACCATCAGTGCACTGATTCTATTGGGTTTACTGCCCTCGAAGAGTAAATTTATCGCCGTCTTCAGACCGCCACAAGAGGGGCGGCCCTCCTTCACCTACTGCAATCGACGACAGGACCAAACTTAAAATGCAGTTGCAAATGCTCTTAAATTGTCCATAATGCGACTATGCTCCCGCGCCTTCGACTCCTCCAGATCGGCGATATCCACCTTCCGAGCGGTGCATCTGCTCAGCCCTTCGTCGATCTAAAAGACCGCAGTTTTCCCACTGGGCTAAGCTCAGCTATTTCTGTCTCTCCATTGAAGCGAGTGTTCAAAAAAATATTCTCCTTACTTGAGGAAGAACAAATACACTGCGTTTTATTCATGGGAGACTTTACTGATTATGGTCAGATTCGTGGCTACGAGGCGTGTTGTCGGTATATCGCTCAAGCGCTACAGTTAGGCAGTGGAAGAAAATTCGAGCATATTCCAATCGGGATCGTACCCGGCAATCATGACGTCGATCGCACCCTCGCCAAGCGACCTGGTACTGCCACGAAGTTCTCTCCACTTTCTGCTGCTCTCGGCCAGTTTGGCCTTGGCAATCTGCCGGTGACCGGCCCGGTCCGCATTGAGGTTGGTGCTGACGGGCCGAAAACACGCGTTCTTTTAATGAACAGCTGTTGGGGCTGCGGCGATGAAAGCAGCATACCCGAGGAATTCCGCCGACCGATCGTGGCAGCGATAGACCAGGCATTAGGGAGTTCTGGCGGAAGTAAAGCGTTGAAGGCTTACTACGATCGTCAACTCGACACACCAGCTCTCACCGAGGATTCGATCTCGGCCCTCATGCATGAGATCGGTTCCACTCCTGGAAGAGAAATTCCGATTATCGTTGCCCACCACAACCTTCTTCCTCAACGGCTCCCGCGATTGGCACCCTACACGGAGTTGATAAACGGTGGTGCACTGAGGGCCTCCCTTTGCGAGGCAGGCAGGCCAATTATTTATCTCCATGGTCACATTCATGAAGACCCAATTGAGCTGGTGCAGAACCAGAACGGGGCGCCAATACTTGTGATCAGCGCGCCTAATGCCCTTCGAGGCTTTAATGTCGTTGACATCATATTCACGCCAGGCAATGTTGCCATTGCTTGTCACATCACTCCAATCCGCTTCGATCAGTCGGGATTTTTGACACAGTTAAAGAAGGTTTCGATGCCGTTGGCTGGACGCCGGCGTCGGCTTGATCCGCTCTCGACAAGTCTATTCACGAAGTTGCTGCACCTAAGGGTTGCATACTGGTCAGAAGTTGAGAGCATTGCATCGAAAATTAAGCCCAAACCTGATGAAACGCGACTAAAAATCGTTGTGGAACAATTGGTAGCAGATGGGTTATTGACGATTGAGAACGACAATCTTCCGCAAGATGACTGGATTATAAGGGCCGATATGTGATGGACGCTGAGATCAATCCCTTCCGCCCAACTCGATGGGAGCACGATCATACGGGCCTCCCCTTGATATGGTTTGCGCCGACCGCACGCGCGCTCGCGGGCGACAAATCCGCATACGTTCATGGGAGCAGGGGAAGTGGCAAGACAACACTTCTGAGAAGCATATGTTGGGAAGACTTACTACGAAATCCATCTCTTCGGCTGCAGAGAAAACTTAGCGACTTTAAATACATTGGTGTCTACGTTAGACTTCCGGATCATGTCTCGCAATCGATGGGAAGAGCAGATTGGCAGGAAATATTCCCCCTGGCACGGCATCCGGAACTGGAGTTTCACTCTTTCTTTTCACTCGCAATTGAACTCATTTGTCTTGAGAAAACGCTTACAGCTGTACACTCGCTGAGAGTGGCAGGCGAGCTAACGTTCCAAGCAGAAGCAGAGTTCGAGGTAGTTGAAAAATTCTTGTCTGAGTTCCCGCAGCTCACCAACTTTCTTAGCCCACGGCCACTAAGTTTTGACTCTTTGGCAAAGCTGATGAGGACCGTTATACGACGCATGAATGAAGCGACTGGCAGGGGTTTTGTGTCTACTTTAATCGATTCTTTGCCAGCACGACAACCGAACGAAATGCTTGTGACATTATGTAAGCAGCTTTCCTCGACTGTTAAATATTCGAATTCCAAGTCAAGTTCTGCGCCTGGCTTTAAGTTCTGCCTTGATGACTGCGAGGTTTTGAGCCAACTTCAACTCAAATCTCTCAACACAATGGTTCGTGTCCGAAAATTTCCGATTTCGTGGGTAGTGTGCGCAGTGGGAGATGCGATAGAAGGGGCTGACACCTTCCTTCCTGAGCAGCCGTTAACAGATGCAGATCGAGTTGTTGTGCCTCTTGACTTTAGAGTTAAAGAAGATTTCTATAAGCTCTGTGAGGCAGTTTCCAGTTTAAGGGTATTTTTTTCGCTGCCGCCCTCTGACCGGCCCAAAGTAACTGGCAAGACAATCGCCTCAATATTCTCCTTAGATGAAAAACTTGGTTCGTCTAGTGTAAATGATATTCTACACCTTATGATCCGTCGGTCGACTAGCCCGCTAGCTCGACAGATACGTGCTGCGGCCGAGTTGCTCCTACGACATATCAATGACCAATCAGATCGAAAGATTAGTAGAGAGGGAATAGAACCTTTACCCTATTATCAGGCTTACATCCTTTGGCATTGGATGGGCCGGGGAGAGTCGTTCAAGTCGGTGGCAGATGAATCGGATCTTGAACGGATGATTAAATATGTGCCGATGCTTGAGCAATCAAACCATCAAGCTTGGTTAAGAAGAAAGATGGTCGGTGCACTTCTTCAGATTTCTGCAAGGATCGGTTTTAAACGTCTTCCTCTTTCGGGGTCCAACATAATAATTTCACTATCTGATGGATCGATACGCGATTTTTTGGAGATAATGGCTGATGTTTATGATGCCTATCGTGATGCGTTTCAAAAGTCTGACGAAACTGTGATTTTACGGAGGTTTAGTTCTCGTACTAAGATTGCAAATTCCATCCAGACCGAGGGAATCTATAAATCGAGCAATGATTGGTTTGAGGGAGTTGGAGGGACGTCTGATCCGGCCGCAGTTTCTATGTCGAATTTGATTGAGGCATTGGCGAAGTACACTTCTAGCTTGCAATCGACGACAGGCCATAAGGCGCTGTCTACAAGTGAGAGGGGGGTGTTTATTTTGCGAAAGTCAGACGACCTTCTCGTTGACGATGAAGAGGCCAGGCTATATGCCGAACGGATTATAAGCCGCGCAGAACTCGCTGGATATCTCCGGACTGTTCCTTTGAAGCATAGAGCCATTCGGGGTCTTGCGCGAATGAAACCGATCTCTGGCTTCAGATTGCATAGGCGATTTGCGCCGCGCTTTCTGTTCTCTTACCGTGGAGCGTATGAGCCTGTGCGCCTGTCCGTTGAATACCTGTCCCGAGTATGCCTTCCTGGAGCAGATCTAACGCCCGATCAGTGGGTAGCAGGTCTGGTGAAAGATGCTCCAGAAGAAGTAGAGCAGCTGTTGCTTCCTCTGATTGCGAGAAGTGATGATGATTGAGTGCGCAATCGGAACATTCCATGTGCGCCAGGGGCTCGTGGACGACGGTTGTTCTTTGCTGCGTAAATACGATTTGGCGCTTGCTTTCGTCAGTTGGGAGGCACGGGCGACCACAGCTCTTGAACACTTGAGTGGGAGGGCGCGAGCCGTCAAATTGATCCGATTTGCGTCGGTGGATGCGAGTGCGGACGAGCGGAAGGATCAAGTCGAGTCTGACGCAAGATCAATCCTCGGTTCTGGCGTTGAGAGCTTCAAACTCGCGTCATCTGTGGATTGGGAGGATAACGTCGCTGTATTCAGACGATTGATGAGCGATGCTGTACGTGAGGCTGGCAACCCTCTGTCCATTATTATAGATATTTCATGCTTGCCGAAGAGATATTTGCTGTACCTGCTTGGGCATGGCTTTCGAGAGGATGTCGCCGCCAGAATGGATTTCCTTTACTCGGAGGCGGGTAAGTACGAGTTCCGGCTCGGCAAAGCAGTAGGTCACGGCTCCCTTATATCTGAAGGTGAATGGACGTCGCTACAGGTCCCCTATTTTGAGGGAGAGACGTATGTCCCGTCAAGACGAGACTTATTTGTCTCGCTCGGTGGAGAAGTTAGCAGTGCGCTTCCATTAATTGAGAGATTTGAGGCGGATAGGATGTGCGTTTTCGGCGTAACAGGCTCCAAGGAGAGGCTGCCTAGTGTTCAGTACGAAAGTGAGCTGACCGCGCGTGAACTTCTACTTGCGACGCCTTGTGTAGAGGCGTTCGAGTATGATTTATTTGACGTAGTCGGGATGGCCAAGGAGACCATTAGATGCCTTGAGCGTCCTACAACATGCTTTGCGATCGGTGCGAAAACGCATGCGCTGGCTTTTGGCATTGCGGCGTTAGCAAATGAAAAGTTTCAAGTTGTTTGCCGTTCTCCTAGTAGGTACTCACACAACAATGCTATTCCTTCAGGTAGGGTCTTTGTATACCAGGTTGAGGATAGATTCGAGCCGCTCGCTTATTGGAAGCCAGATAAGAGCTGAGGCGCTAGGAGTGCGCCTCACCCCTCCATCGCCTTGATCACCCGCCCGACCCTTGCCAGCTCCTTCTCCTCCAGCCGGCGCAGCAGCACGTCGATGCGCTGGAGCTGGCGGGTGCGCTCGGGGGGCGAGTCGATTGGGGGCTCGGGGGCGAAGAGGGCGATGGGCTCGATGCCGAAGGCGCGGGCCAGCGCCTCGATGTTCTCGAAGGAGAGGCCCATCTCGCCGCGCTCGACCCGGGCGATGGTGTTGTCGGCGAGGCCGGAGCGCTCGGCGAGGTCGGGGCGGGACCAGTCCCGGGCCTCGCGCGCGGCGCGGACGTTCGAGCCGAAGATTTCCTTGAGAGTCACGCCGCGCCTCCACAGGCGCAAGCTGCGAGAAAAGGCGGCCCGCACGGAAGGCCGGTGAATTGCGCGAATTGTGGTATCTATCCGTCTGTCGTACTGTGTCTGTCAGTCAGTCGACCCTCGGTAACGGAACCCACCCATGCCCACCCCCCTCACTCTCGCGCTCGCCCTCCTCGCCATCGCCCTCCTCGGGAGCTTCCTCGCGGCCCTCCTCGTCCGGTGTCGGCGCCGCACCCGTCCCCGGCGGGTGGCGCGGGCGGTGGCGGCGCGGGTCGCGTCCGAGCGGGCCTAGCGGGCGCGGACGGAGGCCTATTGGGCGGCGCGGCTGCGCGAGGGCGTCGCGCCGCGCCCGCGGCTCCTCGGCGGCGGCCACTACGGCGACGGCGCGCCGCCGCCCCTCGACGAGGACGACATCGCCGCCGCGGCCGTGGAGCGGCTCGAGGGGCGCGGGGGCGGGTGGACGTATCCCTGAGAGGGGCGCTCCGTCCTGGGGTGCGAGCGTGCCGCGCGTTCGGCGCAGCCGAAGAACGACAGTAGCCGTGGATACGGTGCTCTTCCGCTTCGTGGAACGCGTCGCTTTCGCGCCGCGCCCCATCCGTCACCGGCTTCGCCGGCGACACCTTCCCGTACAGGGAAGGAGAGACCGCGCCGCCCGCCGTCGTGCCCCTGTGGGACCCCGCCGCCGATCCGTTGTCGCGGGCGGTCCCCGCCCCGAGGGGGCGGGATGGCCTACGCATTCCCCGCGTCTACACGCCGTGTCCCCGCTACGCGATAGTCCCCCCGCACCCGCCGCCCCCGAGACTCGCGAAAGGCCCCGCCCGGACATGGACGAGACCTACCCCTTCTACGAGATCGCCCTCCTGCTCGCGCTCGCCGCCGGCATCGGGCTCCTGGGGCATCTGCTCAAGCAGCCGCTGATCGTCGCCTTCATCGCCACGGGCATCGTCGTCGGGCCGGACGTGCTCGGGATCGTGCACGAGGCCGAGTACGTCGATCTCCTGGCCGAGATCGGCATCGCGGTGCTGCTCTTCCTCGTGGGGCTCAAGCTCGACTTCCAGGCGATCCGCAGCCTCGGCGCGGTGTCGCTGGCGACGGGGCTCGGGCAGGTGGGGTTCACTGCGGGCGTCGGCTTCCTGATCTGCCTCGCGCTCGGGCTCGACCTCACGACGAGCCTCTACGTGGCGGTGGCGCTCACCTTCTCCTCCACGATCATCATCGTGAAGCTCCTCTCCGACAAGCGGGAGGTCGACGCGCTGCACGGGCGCATCGCCATCGGCTTCCTGATCGTGCAGGACATCGTCGTGGTGCTGGCGATGATCGTGCTCTCGACGCTCGGCGTCGGGGCGCAGGGGAGCCCGGCGGGGCTCGGGATCGCGGGCACGCTCGGGGCGGGCGTCGTGCTGCTCGCGCTGGTCGGCGTGTTCATCCGCTGGGGCGCCGAGCCGCTCCTGCGGCGCGTGGCGAGCCTGCCGGAGCTGCTCGTCGCCTTCGCGCTCGCCTGGGCGGTGATGTTCGCCGCGCTCTGCGACGTGATCGGGCTCGGCAAGGAGCTCGGCGGCCTGATCGCCGGCGTGTCGCTGGCCTCGACCTCCTTCCGGGAGGCGATCGGCTCGCGGCTCGCGTCGCTGCGCGACTTCCTGCTGCTCTTCTTCTTCGTGGCGCTCGGCTCCTCGCTCCGGCTCGGCACGCTGGGGGACCAGGTCGTGCCGGCGCTGGTGCTCTCGGTCTTCGTGCTCGTGGGCAACCCCTTGATCGTGCTCGCGATCATGGGGGCGATGGGCTACCGCAAGCGCACCGGCTTCCTCGCCGGGCTGACGGTCGCGCAGATCTCCGAGTTCTCGCTCATCTTCATGGCGATGGGCGTCACGCTCGGGCATGTCGGCGACGCCTCGATCGGGCTCGTGACGCTGGTCGGCCTCGTGACCATCACGCTGTCGACCTACATGATCCTCTACTCGCAGACGCTCTACGGCTGGCTCGAGCCGCTGCTCGGCTGGGCGGAGCGCAGGAACCCGTTCCGCGAGACCGAGGACGAGGCGACGACGGCGGGGCGCTACGAAGCCATCGTCTTCGGGGTGGGCCGCTACGGGCGCGAGATCGCCCGCGTGCTCGTGGCCAACGACGCGCGGCTGCTCGGCGTCGACTTCGACCCGGAGGCGCTGGAGCGCTGGCGCAAGCGCGGCCACGACGGGCTCTACGGCGACGCCGCCGACCCGGAGTTCCCCGAGAGCCTGCCGCTCGCGGGCGTGTCGTGGCTCATCCTCGCCACGCCCCCGCCGGCGGGGCCGAGCGTGGTCCACGGCGACGGGCGCATCGTGCTGATGGAGGCCGTGCGCGCGCGCGGCTTCACCGGGCGGATCGCGGTGCGCAGCCACGACCCGGAGGACGCCCGGCGCCTCCACCACGCCGGCGCCGACGTCGTCCTGCGCCCCTTCGCCGACGCCGCCGAGCGCGCCGCGGAGCTGCTGGGCTACGCGGTGGAGCCGGTGGAGAAGGCGAGACCGGCGGGCGCGCGCACGATGGAGGCTTGAGCGGTGCTCTACCGGTTTCCCCCCGGCACGACGGCGACGGTGATCGCCGACTACGAGCGCCCCTATCCCGACCCGATCGCCGTGCGGGCCGGCGACCTCGTCGTCCCCGACGCCGTGCGCAGCGCCGAGACCGACATCCTCGGCTGGACCTGGTGCACGGGGCCGGACGGCCGCGCCGGCTGGACGCCGACGGCCTGGACGGCGCCCGCCGCCGACGGCCGACTGAGGATGATCCGCGACTTCTCGGCCCTGGAGCACACCGTCGGGCCGGGCGACCGGGCCGTGCTGCACCATTCCGAGAGCGGCTTCGTCTGGGCCACCGTGCACGGCCGCGCCGCCTGGGTGCCGGACGCGGTCCTGGCGCTCGACGCCGCCGACGACGACGCGGAGGCCCGCGCGGCGGGACCCCGCCCCTGATCCGCTACGCGGATCGTTCCCGCCCCGAGGGGGCGGGAGCGGGCGGGTACGCGTGCCGGCCGCCCCGCCAGTCCTCGACCACGACCGCCTCGCCCGCGCCCTCGCTGAGATACCCCGGCCCGATCGGGCTCTTGCCGGCTCCGCCGGGGATGTCGAGGACGTAGGTGGGCTGGCACAGGCCCGAGACGCGCCCGCGCAGGGCGCGGACCAGCGCCCGGCCCTCGGCGATCGAGAGGCGGAAATGGGCGGTGCCGGGCGCGAGGTCCGGGTGGTGCAGGTAGTAGGGCGTCACCCGCGCCTCGACGAAGCCGCGCATCAGGGAAGCCAACGTCTCGACGTCGTCGTTGACGCCGCGCAGCAGCACCGACTGCGAGACCATGACGATCCCCGCCTCGACGAGCCGCGCGCAGGCGGCGCGGGCGGCGGGCGTCAGCTCGCGCGGGTGGTTGGCGTGGAGCGCGACGTAGACCGTCTTGCCGCAGGCCTTCAGCGCGGCGACGAGGTCGCCGTCGACCCGGTCCGGGTCGACGGCGGGGACGCGGGTGTGCAGGCGCACGATCTTGACGTGGTCGAGCGCGGCGAGGCGGCGCATCAGCGCCTCGAGCCGCCGCGGGGCGAGCACCAGCGGGTCGCCGCCGGTGAGGATCACTTCCCAGATCTCGCGATGCGCGGTGAGATAGGCGAAGGCGCCCGAAAGCTCCGCCTCCGGCAGGAGCCCGCCATGGGCGGGCCCGACGCTCTCGCGGCGGAAGCAGAAGCGGCAATAGACCGGGCAGATCGTCACCGCCTTGAGGAGCGCGCGGTCCGGGTAGCGGTGGACGATGCCGGGGACGGGGGAATGGACGTCGTCACCGATCGGGTCGGCGCGCTCCTCGGGGCGTGTCTCGAGCTCGGCGGGGGAGGGGACGAACTGGCGCGCGATCGGGTCGTGCGGATCGGCCCGGTCGATCAGCGCGGCCATCGCCGGCGTGACGCCGATCGCATAGCGCGCGGCGACGGCGTCGAGGTCCGCCCGGGCGTGCGCGTCCGCGGGCGCGAGGCCGGCGGCGACGAGATCGTCGACGCGGTGGAGGGTGCGCGCGCTCATGAGGCCTCGCGCTCCGCGTCGTCGAACGGATCGGCGACGGGCGCCCACAGCACGTCCTCGATGCGCCGCGCGCCGGTGGCGAGCACGCACAGCCGGTCGAAGCCGAGCGCGCAGCCGGCGGCCTCGGGCATGCGGGCGAGCGCGGCGAGGAAGTCCTCGTCGAGCGGGTAGCGCTCGCCCCACACGCGCGCCTTCTCGTCCATCTCGAGCCCGAAGCGCCGGCGCTGCTCGGCGGGGTCGGTCAGCTCGCCGAAGCCGTTGGCGAGCTCGACGCCGCAGGCGTAGAGCTCGAAACGCTCGGACACGCGCGGGTCACGGGCGCTGGCGCGGGCGAGCGCCGCCTCGCAGGCGGGGTATGCGCACAGGATGGTGGGGCGCCCGATGCCCAGATGCGGCTCGATGCGCGCGACGAGCACCTTCGAGAACACGTCCGACCACCCGTCGTCGGCGGCGACGCGGATGCCGGCGGCCCGCGCCTGCGCCGCGAGCGCCTCGCGGTCGCCGGCCCCGCGCGCGTCGAGGGTCGCGAGGAGGTCGATGCCGGCGTGGCGGGCGAAGGCCTGCGCCAGCGTCAGGATCTCGGGCTCGGCGCGCGGGTCGCAGGTCGCCCCGCGCCAGGAGAAGGCGCGCGCGCCCACCGCGTCCGCGGCGGCTGCGAGGAGGGCGGCGCAGTCCGCCCACAGCGCCTCCCACGGCGCGCCGGCACGGTACCATTCGAGCATCGTGAACTCGGGATGGTGCAGCGGGCCGCGCTCGCGGTTGCGGAAGACCCGCGCGAGCGTGAAGATCCGCGTCTCGCCCGCCGCGAGCAGCTTCTTGCAGGCGAATTCGGGGGAGGTGTGCAGGTACATTTCCCGCGTGCGCCCGTCCGCCGCCGCGAGGGGCGTGCGGAACGCGTGCAGGTGCGCCTCGTTGCCGGGTGAGACCTGAAGGCAGGCGGTCTCCACCTCGAGGAAGCCCTCGGCGCGAAGATGCGCACGCACGGCGTCCGTCACCGCGCCGCGCCCGACGAGGAAGGGCCGGCGGTCGGCGTGGCGTCCGGGATCCCAGAAGGGGGAGGCGGCCTGCATCTGCTCACGGGTCTCCTTCGTGGGGCACTCGGCTCGCCGGCTCACTAGACCGGGCGCGCCTCGTGGGGTAATGCGCAGGCCGAGCAGGTTCAAGCCTGGCGACATCGATCGGCCGCGGCACGCGGCGCACACGAAGTGGAAGAGACATGGCCAAGGTCATCGCGAGCTCCCTGCGCAAGGGCAACGTCGTCGACGTCGACGGCAAGCTCTACGTGGTCCTCACCGCGCAGAACATCCACCCCGGCAAGGGCACGCCGGTGACGCAGGTCGACATGCGCCGCATCTCGGACGGGACCAAGGTCTCCGAGCGCTACCGCACGACCGAGCAGGTCGAGAAGGCCACGGTGGAGGATCGCGACCACCAGTTCCTCTACGAGGACGGCGAGGGCTTCCACTTCATGAACCCGGAGACGTTCGACCAGGTCACGATGTCGAAGGACGACATCGGCGACCAGTCCGCCTATCTCCAGGAGGGAATGACGGTCTCGCTGAAGCTGCACGAGGGCCTCGCCATCGCCATCGAGCTGCCCCAGCGTGTGATCTTCGAGGTGGTCGAGACCGAGCCCGTGGTGAAGGGCCAGACGGCGTCCTCGTCCTACAAGCCCGCCATGCTGAACAACGGCGTGCGCACCATGGTGCCGCCCCACATCTCCGCCGGCACCCGCATCGTGGTGATGACCGAGGACGGGTCCTACGTCGAGCGCGCCAAGGACTGAAGCCTTCCGCGCAGGCGCGTCTTGCTCGCGCGGCCGGCGGTTGGATGGTCGCTGCGAGCCGGCCCGCCGTCCTCCCCACCCTCCGGCCTGCGGCCTCCCCTGCGGGGAGGAGGTGGGGCGCGGCCTGCATCCGCCGTTCGCACCATCCGCCGACCCGCTTCCTCCCCGAAGGGGAGTAGTCCGCGCGAAGCGCGGGCGGTGGGGCCGTTCGATCGTGCAGGCGACGCGCTCAACGTCACTCCGGCGCGGGGCTCTCCCGCAGCGTGCGGGCGACGCAGGCGTTGGCGATCTCTCCGATGCGGGCGTCCTGCTCGGGCGTCGCGGCGCCGTCCAGCGCGGTCATCAGGCCCTCGGCCTCGAGGGTGCCGAGCGCGCAGTCGCAATAGCGCACGCAGAAAGCGGCGTCGCGCCCGTTCTCCTCGCAGGTGCGCCGGCAGGCGCTCGCCGTCTGCTCAGCGCGCGCGCTCTCGCCGACAACGAGCGCGACCGGCCAGAGCGCGCCGAGAAGGATCGGCTGGTGCAGGAGGTAGATGACGAGGCTCCAGCGCCCCATCCAGACGAGCCCGCGTCCGAGGCGGCCGCGGACCTCGAGCGCGGCGACGCGGGCGCGCAGGCCCGTGTCGAGCAGGACGCGGCCCGCCGCGACCCCCGCCAGCACCGCGGCGAGCCAGGGGAAGACCGGCTCGAAGTCGTTCGTGTCCGGCGCCGTATCGTAGAAGCCGATCCAGGCGAGCCAGCGCGTGTCGAAGGCGGGATCCGCAACGAGGAACGGCGCGGCGAGGACCGCCGCCGCGACGAGCGCCGTGATCGCCGGGTGGAGCCGCAGGAAGGGCAGGGCGAGCACGCTGCCTACCGCGATCATGTGCAGGATGCCGAAGAAGATGAAGCTCTGCGGGAAGGCGACGAAGGTCGCCAGCGTCACGAGTGCGGCCGCGCCGCCGACCTTCGCGAGGCGCACGAGGAAGGCGCGCGCGTCGAGCCCCGCGTCGTGGGCGAGGACGAGGCTCACGCCCACGAGGATCAGGAAGGAGGCCGCGATCGCCCGTGCGAAGGTTCGCCAGGCCGGATCGAAGGGGACCTCGACGGCGACGAGCCCGTAGAACCAAAGGTCCCAGGCGAGGTGGTAGACGATCATCGCGACGAGCGCCGCCCCCCGCGCCACGTCCACCGCCGCGAAGCGGGCGCGCCCCGCATTCCTCGCCTCGCCCGCTCCGACGACCCTCATCGCATCCCTCCTCGAAACCGCACGCCGGCGCCGGCCGGCCCGAGCCGAGCCGGCGTCTCGGCACGCTCATGCAAGTCCATGACATCCTTGTTGTTTCGCTACATCTTTGAATCGAGCTCGGCAATTGCCGATCTTTCGGGCTTTCGTTCTCGGAATTGGGTGTTATCCTCCCTTTAAGAATCAAGCGGCGTGGTTCGATCGGTGTAGTGCATGTCTGACGAATTCGACCCGGGATCGACGGGCACGCGGAGCGTGAGCGGCGATCGCAAGAGCGAGGGCGGGCAGGACACGGTCTCGCCGGTCGTGCCCGCGCGCGGTTCCGAGATGCGCGGTCTCGAGGCGCATGGTCTCGAGACGTCGGCCGAGCGTGCGGTCGAGCGCCCGCTCGAGCTGACGGAGATCGCCGGCGTCATCAAGTGGTTCGACGTCGCCAAGGGCTTCGGCTTCATCGTCCCCGACAACGGCCTCCCGGACGTCCTGCTCCACGTCACCTGCCTGCGGCGGGACGGCTACCAGACTGCGGCGGAGGGGGCACGCATCGTCGTGGAAGCCGTGCAGCGACCCCGCGGCTACCAGGCCTTCCGCATCCTCTCGCTCGACGAGAGTTCCGCCGTCCACCCCTCCGAGCTGCCGATGGCGCGCACCCACGTCAGCGTGGCGGCGACGAGCGGGCTGGAGCTCGCCGTGTGCAAGTGGTTCAACCGCTTGCGCGGCTTCGGTTTCCTCACCCGCGGGGACGGGACGGCGGACATCTTCGTCCACATGGAGACCCTGCGGCGCTACGGCATCGCCGAGCTCAAGCCGGGCGAGCAGGTCTACGTGCGCTACGGCGACGGCCCGAAGGGCCTGATGGCGGCCGAGGTGCGCATGGTCGACAGCGCCCTGCCGTCCTCGCATTGAGGGGTCCGTCGGCGTGAGGCGTTCCTCCATGGTCCATTCCGTTGCGCGTGGCCTCGCGGCCGCGCTCGTCCTGCTGACGGCGGTCGTCGCGCTCGCCGTCCCCTCCGCGACGGCGCAGGAGCTGCAGCCGCTGACGATCGTCACCGACACGGGCGAGCACGCCTTCGAGGTCGAGCTCGCGGCCACGCCCGAGGAACGCCAGCGCGGCCTCATGTTCCGCCGCTCGATGCCGGCGGATCAGGGCATGCTCTTCGACTTCGAGCGGGTGGCCCCGGTCTCGATGTGGATGCGAAACACCTACATCTCGCTCGACATGCTGTTCATCGACGCGGACGGCACCGTCGTGCGCATCGCCGAGAACACCGAGCCGCTCTCCGAGCGGACGATCCGCTCCGGCCAGCCCGTGCTCTCCGTGCTCGAGCTCAACGCGGGCACGGCGCGCCGCCTCGGGATCGAGGCTGGCGACCGGGTCGAGCATCCGCTGTTCGAGCGCTGACGGCCGCTCGAGTTCACCGCTGGAACAGTGCCAGCACGTTGTCGTCGAGCGGCAGGGCGTGTCTCCAGCGGATCCGCACGGTGAAGCCCGTCTCCTCGCCGAGCCGGCGCAGCGATGCGGGATCGAAGTAGTTCACGTGATCCGGCAGCCGGAAGCCGCACCAGCGTGCGCCCATGATCCGACGGTTCCATGAGCCGTAGTTGGGGACCTTCACCGCAGCGAGGCCGCCCGGCGCCATCTTCGCGTGGAGCGCCGCCAGGACCTCGCGCGCTTGCCAATCGTGCTCCAGGTAGGAGCGCAGCAGCGCCGCCGTGAAGAAGCCGTCCGGGAAGGCGGCGAGGCCCTCGAGCGCCGAGGCGTGGACCACGGAGCCGCCACGCGCCGTCGCGTAGGCGCCCGCCTGCGCCGCCAGCGCGCTGGAGATCTCGATACCGTGCGGCACGAAGCGCGTATCGAGCCGCGCGAGGTTCGAGCCGGTGCCGCAGCCGAGATCGAGCGCGGGCCCGCTCGGTGCGGTGCGGTTGAGGAGATCGACGCCCTCGGTGCGCGGGAACAGGCGCAGCCGCCAGCGCGTCGTCGCGTCGAGCCAATGAAGGATCGGCTGGCGCTGCTTGCGGCGCGCACCTTCGCGGGCGTATTGCGTCTCCCACGCGAGCGTGTCGACCAGGGCCTCGGTGCGCGGCACGACCGGCATGTGCGCGAAGCCGCAGCCGCGGCAGGCGACCACGTCCCAGCCGTCCCGGCCGTAGGGGAGGGCGGGGGCGTCCCCGTTCCGCGTACCGCAGATGGGGCAGGGGCGCGTCAGCGTGGCGACCCCGCTCGGGTGGGCGGGTCGCGGGAGCGGTGCGTTCATGCGCCCGAGCTAGGCCTTAACGACGAGCCACGCAATGCGACCTTTGGGCCGGGCCCGCCGCCGCGCCGCCGACAAAGAGCTTGCGCCGCCGTGCGCGAGCTTCTATCTCGCGAGGTGTGCCGGCGGTGTCGGGGCGTAGCGCAGCCTGGTAGCGCATCTGCTTTGGGAGCAGAGGGTCGCTGGTTCGAATCCGGCCGCCCCGACCAGCCGCACGGCCGAGCGATCGAGGCGAGAGACATGGCGGCACGCATCTTCAAGCCCTCGCGGGGGGCGACGTCATCGGGCAAGGCGCGCACGAAGCGCTGGGTGCTGCGCTTCGATCCCGCGAGCCCGCGCCAGATCGAGCCGCTGATGGGCTGGACCGCCTCCGCCGACACCCGCCAGCAGGTGCAGCTGACCTTCGACACCAGGGAGCAGGCGGTCGCCTACGCCGAGCGCGAGGGCATCGCCTACGTGGTGGACGAGCCGGAGGAGCCGACCCGCAAGGTCATCTCCTACTCCGACAACTTCAAGCACAACCGCGTCGGGTCCTGGACGCACTGACCCGCCCGCCGGCGCCACCCGGCGCCGCGACGGTTTGCGCGGCGAGACGGCTCTTGCTATCCCTTCGCGCACGGCCCCGTAGCTCAGCCGGATAGAGCAAGTGCCTTCTAAGCACTAGGTCGCAGGTTCGAGCCCTGCCGGGGTCGCCAGCGCGCGACGCGTTCCTGCGCCTCACTCCGAGCGCGGGCGCCCTACAGCACCTCCCACCCGTTTCCGTCGGCACGCCGGATCCGTGTGCCCGTGGCATCCGTCCGCGGCGCCGGCTCGGCGCGAGGGCGGGTCGGCACCGGGCTCGCCTCGGGACGCGCCGCGACCGGGGCGCCGCGTGGCGCCTGGGGGG